>CAWUJR010000457.1:0-3610 GCA_963922375.1 uncultured Robbsia sp. | reverse complement strand
CGGGTATATCCGCAGTGACGATGCCCAAGAGGCCGCAGCGTGGATTGCTGACGGGCGCACGGTCTGCGAGTGGGAGCGTCGGCCGCTCAGCATTGGTCCGCTTGCTGCCCACCCGTCGGATGAGGCTGACATGTTTTGGCCGGTAGACGACAGCGAGACGATGTACCACTCGCTCGATCAGGCGGTCAACGACGAGGTAAATAAAGCATGGCCAATCGATGCGGGCACGGAATTCGAATTTACGTGCGCCGCGCGCTTCTCGAACGTCAAGGTCCGCATCACCGCCATCACGCAAGACAGTCAAGAGTGGGAAATTATCCCCCCTTCCGCTCCTGTATCAGAACAGGGGGAAGCGTGAAGACGATCCTCGATCCGTGCTGCGGCACTCGCATGTTCTGGTTTGACGCGGAGCACCCTGACGTCGTATTCGGCGATCAGCGCCGGGAAACGATCACCGTGACTGATCGTACGCATGGCAAAGCCGATGGCGTGCGCGTGCTTACCGTCGATCCGGATCTGGCGATGGACTTTCGCGCGATGGATTTCGCCGATGGCTCTTTCAAGCTCGTGGTGTTTGACCCGCCTCATCTGGTCCGCGCTGGCAAGACCAGCTGGCTCGCGGCCAAGTACGGAAAGCTGTCGGCCGACTGGCGCGACGACCTGCGCCGCGGCTTTTCCGAATGCTTTCGCGTGTTGGCCACAGACGGCGTGCTGATCTTCAAATGGAACGAAACGCAAATCAAAGTCAGCGAGATCCTGGCACTAACCGACCAGAAGCCACTATTCGGGCACAAGTCGGGGAAGCGTGCTGATACCCACTGGATTACCTTCATGAAACAAGGAGAAGCGTCACATGAAGCGTGACATCTTCACAATGGGGCTGGATCTCGGTAACGAGCTGATCATCGATAACTTCGCCGGTGGCGGAGGAACAAGCACAGGACTCGAGCAAGCATTCGGTCGGCCTGTCGACATCGCGATCAACCACGATCCCGAAGCGCTGGCGATGCATGCGATCAACCACCCGCACACGAAGCACCTCTGTGAAAGCGTGTGGGACGTTGACCCGATCGAGGTGACAAAGAACCAGCCTGTCGGCCTCGTCTGGCTATCGCCGGATTGCAAGCACTTCTCCAAGGCCAAAGGCGGCAAGCCTGTCGAAAAGAAGATCCGCGGACTCGCTTGGGTGACGATGCGGTGGGCAGCCAAATGCAAGCCGCGCGTCATCATGCTTGAAAACGTCGAGGAATTTAAGACGTGGGGACCGCTGATGATCGATGCAGACGGCAATGCTAAACCGGATCCGGCGAAGCGCGGCCGGACGTTCGACAGCTTCGTTCGGCAGTTACGCGGCCATGGATACTCGGTCGACTGGCGTGAACTGCGGGCGTGCGACTTCGGTGCGCCGACGATTCGTAAGCGGTTCTTCATGGTTGCGCGCCGCGACGGGCTGCCAATCCAGTGGCCAGAGCAGTCGCATGCGGACCCGAAGAAGCTCGCGGTCAACCTACTGCCATGGCGTACCGCCGCGAGCTGCATCGACTTCTCGATTCCCTGCCCGTCCATATTCGAGCGGTCGCGCCCACTGGCCGATGCGACGCTGCGCCGGATCGCCAAGGGAATCATGCGGTATGTCGTCGACAGCGCGTCGCCATTCATCGTCGGGCAAGGCGGTCCGATCTACTCCGGAAAACCTGTAACCGTTGAGCAGCCATTCGGCACGTTGACGACAGAGAATCACCGCGCGGTCGTCGTCCCGAGCATCGTGCCCGTCACACACCAAGGCGGCGATCGCATTGAGGCGATTGCCGAGCCAATGCGAACGATTACCGGCGCGAGCCGCGGCGAGAAAGCGCTGATGGCCGCTACGCTGGTTCAGACGGGATACGGTGAGCGCGACGGCCAATCACCGCGCGCGCTGGACATCGAAAAGCCACTTGGGACGGTCGTCGGCGGCGCCGCCAAACACGCGGCAGTGACTGCGTTTCTCGCGAAGCACTACACGGGCGTCGTCGGCTCGGACCTGGACGACCCGATCGGCACAATTACCGCGACGGACCACCACAGCTTAGTTTCTGCGGCGTTGGTAGGCGTTGGCGCTCGAGCTGGCCAAAGCCGCCCGCGCGGCGTCGACGAGCCTGTCGCCACCATCACGGCGAAGGCGGACACAGCAATCATCACCAGCAACCTCATCAAGCTGCGCGGTACGAGCAACGCAGCAGCTACCGACGAGCCTTTGGGCACCATCAGCGCCGGCGGCATGCATCACGCCGAGGTACGCGCTTTCTTGCTCAGCTACTACGGCACAGATCAGGCGCCGCAGCTCGGCGGCCCGCTGGCGACGATCACAAGCCGCGACCGCTTCGGTCTGGTCACGATCCACGGCCAGGACTATCAGATTGTCGACATCGGTCTGCGGATGCTCACGCCGCGAGAACTGTACCGCGCCCAGGGCTTCCCTGAGTGCTACGTGATCGGCGACAACCCGGCGCAAGGCCTATCGCTCACCAAAACCGCCCAGGTCCGCATGTGCGGCAATTCGGTCAGCCCAATGATGTCGCGCGCGCTGGTCGAAGCGAATTTCCGCCATGAGGCATTAATTTCTGGAGTTGCAGCATGACCACTACCAACCACCCCCGCTCATCCGGGGAAGCGATCAGCGATGCATTGGAGCAGTGCCTCATGGCTCTGACAGGCTATCTCCCTGCACACCGCAACGCGGTCACCGATGCTGCCATCGAGAATGCCCGAGCCGCCCTCGCCCAACGTGCCGGGATGGGTGAGGATGCGATACGACAGTTGATCGAGCGCCACGCTGATGAGATTGAGCAAAACGCTTACGCCTATTTCGAACTGGCATACACCCGGCAAACAGAATGGATGGCTTGGATTTGCAGCAAGCCGAGAGAGGATGATCCGCAACGCAAGGTGATAGCGCGCGGACAGGGGGCCACCCCGGACGAAGCATGTCGCGCCGCTATGGGAGGCGAAACGCCATGATATACACGCTGATAATGACTATCGCATTCAGCTCTGGAGGTAGCCCGTCATCTCCCCGGCAAATTATTCATATCGAGCATGACTACGAATCTGTCGTCGCATGCCATATGGCTTACAGCATCGCTCGCAGTCAGGCAAATCAGATCGTAGCCAATGGCGCAGAGTCAGCCGCCACCTGCCTTGCACACTCGGAGACAAAGTCATGAGCGACGACAAGATGAAAGCGTTCGAAAAGCATTATGCGAAAAAAATCTCTGCTGAGGAGTCAGACATAGCGGCTCTAAGGAGTGGAGCTGGATATAGTTTGGCGGCATCATATCTACAAACCATGTGGGAAGGTTGGCAAGCCGGATGGCAAGCCAGCCGCGACGCGCAGAGCGACGACGGATACCTGAAGCTATACAAAGCGCTTCATGCTGTGTTGGCCCCGGCTTACGAATATGTACAAACGCACCAATCCGAATTCAATATTGGTCCGGGTAATGACATGACGCCGGTTATCGTGGAGGCGTTTTTGCAGTCTCGGAAGCCGGCGCAGAGTGAGGAAGATGCCGTGAAGCGCGTAGAGCCGATGGCGTACGCGCGAAAGAGCGATCTCGAATCGCTCCCC
>CAWUJR010000456.1:0-3612 GCA_963922375.1 uncultured Robbsia sp. | reverse complement strand
GCGGTCGTCATCGCCACGGTGGCGGAGCCGGTAGCGACGCGAATCAGCGCCGCTACCAGCCAGGCCAGCAGCAACAGCGGAATATGCGCGCCGGTGGCCACGTCGACAATCGCTTTCGAGACGCCACTGTCCATCAGGATACGACCGAATCCGGCCCCTGCGCCCACGACCAGGGTGATGCTGGCTGTGGGTGCCAGACATTCATTCGTGAACTTCAGGATCGCTTCGCGATTGAAACCGCGCGCACTGCCGAATGTATAAAAGCTCAGCAATACCGCCAGCAGCAGCGCCATGTCCGGATGACCGATCAGACGCAGCAGACTGTTGGCGGTGGACTTGGGCGTGAGGATTTCATCGGCCCAGCTACCCAGCAGCATCAGCAACACCGGCAGCAACACCGTCGCGAGCGTGATGCCGAAGCTAGGCAGCGCCCGTCCGCCTTCGACCGCATTCGCTTTTTCATCGCTTTCGACGAATTGCGCGGCCATCGGATTGTGTTCAGGCAGCGTCACATAGCGTGCAATCAGCTTCGCGAACAACGGGCCAGCAATGATCGCGGTGGGAATGCCGACGATCAGTGCATAAAAGATCGTGCGACCGATGTCGGCGTTATAGGCGGTGACCGCAAGCAATGCGGCGGGATGCGGCGGAATCAGGCCGTGCACGACAGACAGGCCGGCGACCATCGGGATGCCCACGCGGACCATCGATGTACCGGTGCGCTTCGCGATATTGAAGGCGATGGGCACCAGCAGCACGAAGCCCACTTCGAAGAACACCGGCAAGCCGACTAGAAAGGCAATGCACATCATCGCCCAGTCGACATGCTTCGGCCCGAATACGCCGATCAACGTGCGGGCGATCCGCTCTGCGCCGCCCGACTCGGCCATCATCTTGCCGAGCATGGTGCCCAGACCGATGACGATAGCGATATGACCGAGCGCACCGCCCAGGCCGGTTTCGAACGATTTGACGATCGTCGGCATCGGCATGCCTACCGCCAGCGCAAGCGCGACAGAGACGATCATCAATGTGATGAAGGGGTTTAATCTAAAGCGTGCGATCAGCACGATCAGCGCAATCACCGCCGCCAGCGCATACGCCAGCAACAGCCCGCCGTGAACAGGCATCATGAAAAGTTCCTCCGATTGGGGCGCGTATTGTATTACCTGAGGTATTACCTGAGGTAGTCCCTGAGATAGCACCTCAAGTGAGAATACAGCGGTCTTATCTCAGGCTGGACCTGCGGGACGACTCTAGGCACCATCCCAGGCTCGGTCATTGTCGCGTGAATCGTCTTGCGACGTTCCCGTCAGGCAGCATCAGGCGGTTTGCGGTGTCGATGACGGTGAACGTGTGGCGGTCCCCTCGTTCGTGGCATCCGTGGCATGGGTGTCGTCCTTACCGCTGACTGCCGCCTTGTAGGCCACGCAATCGATTTCCACCTTGCAATCGATCACCATGCTCGACGTCACGCAGGCGCGCGCGGGCGGATGGTCGCCGAAGTAGCTGGCGAACACGCGGTTGAACGACATGAAATCGCGTGGATCGTCGAGCCACACCCCGCATCGCATCACATGCTCGAGGCCATACCCTGCCTCTTCCAGGATCGCGATCAGGTTCCGGATCGCCTGATGCGACTGCGTGACGATACCGCCCTCCACCACTTCGCCATCGACCATCGGCGTCTGACCCGACACATAAAGCCAGCCATCGGCCTGCGTCGCGCGTGAAAACGGCAAGCGTTGCCCACCGGTTCCCGATCCACCCTCAGCGCCATATCGTTTGATGCTCATCTCCACTCCCCGTTGTTATGTTTGTGTTGCGTTCGCGCCCCGTCCGCGTCACATTTTGTCCGCTCCTTGTTCATTCAGACACGCGTGTCGGACGTGCGCGGCAGGAATCGGCCGCCGCGCGCGGTGGTCGCCTGGCCGTCGCGATAGGACAGCTCGCCGTTGACCCAGACGCGCAGAATACCGCGCGCCGACTGCACCGGATTGTCAAAGTTCGCTGTGTCGGCGATCGTCGCCGGATCGAACAGCGTCAGATCCGCCCAATAACCGGAACGGATCTCACCGCGCTCGGCAAGCCCGAATCGCGCGGCCGTCAGACCCGTCATCTTATGGATCGCGACGCTCAGCGGAAATAAACCGAGATCGCGGCTGTAGTGTCCGAGTACGCGCGGAAAGGCGCCCCATAGGCGCGGATGCGGCAACGGATCGTCCGGCAAACCATCGGAGCCGATCATCGTCAATGGATGACGCAGGATACGCTGCACATCGTTTTCGTCCATCCCGTAATACACGGCGCCGGCCGGTTGCAGACGCTGCGCAGCCTCGCTGAGCGACACCCGCCAGTCGGCAGCGATATCGCTCAGATGTCGCCCGGCCTGCTCCGGATGCGGCGTCGACCACGTGATCCTGATCGGAAAATCGCTGGTGACCTGCTTCAGGTCGAGCGTCGACGAGCTCGCCGAGTACGGATAACAGTCGCACCCGACCGGCTGCAAACGCGCCGCGCGCTCGACGCTCGCAAGCACCTCCGCACTGCGGCCCCAGTTTCCGGCTCCCGCGCACTTCAGATGGGAGACGATGACCGGTGCGTTCGCATGCCGACCGATCTCGAACGCTTCGGCCAACGCGTCCAAAATTGGTTCGAATTCGCTGCGTAGATGCGTGGTGTAGACGGCGCCCGCCGCATGCAGCAACTCGGCAAGCTGTTTGATTTCCTCGGTCGGCGCAGCGTTGGCATTCGCATAGGCGAGGCCGGTACTGAGTCCCAATGCGCCGGCATCCAGACTGTCCTGCAGTTCGGCCCGCATCGCGGCAATTTCCGCCGGGGTGGCAGCCCGGTCCAGACGATCCATCTGATTGCTTCTGAGCGCTGTATGCCCGATCAATGCGGCAACGTTGAGCGTCGGTGCAGCAGCATCCACTGCCGCACGATAGTCGGCAAAACGAGGATAACGGAACGCGTCAGCCGAACCGAGCAGGTTCATCGGATCGGGCGGCTCGCGACCGTCGGGTAAGCGCACCGGTGCCGCGCTGATGCCGCAGTTGCCGGTGACCACCGTCGTGACGCCTTGCGACAGTTTCGGCAACATCTGCGGGTCCCGGATCACGACCGTGTCGTCATGCGTATGGGCATCGATGAATCCCGGTGCAAGCACTAGACCGCGACCATCGACCTCGTCGGCGGCCCGCGCAGCGGCGAGTCCATTGGCCTCGGTGATGTCCGCGATACGACCGTGCAGCAAACCAACATCGGCGAGAAAGCCCGGCCCACCGCTGCCGTCCTCCACGCGCACCCGCCGGATCAATGTGTCGTATTCACGGCGTTTGGTTTCGAGCAGCGCTTCGCCCAGATGACTCGCATGTCCCGGACGGACCGGATAATCTGGATAGTCCGAAGGGGCGGCATGGCCGGGGTGGCCGGCATGACTCGTGTGGCGGGGCATCGCGTCAATCTCCCAATGGCAGGCGTTCGCTGCCGCGTCGATACGCGTCCAGCGCCAGCTTCACGCGGCGCAGGCGCTCCTTGCTGTCGTCGGCGTTCAGCAACGCCAGTTCGGTCACCAGGATGTCGATGGCGAGCAGCATGCCATAGCGGGCG
>CAWUJR010000455.1:0-3614 GCA_963922375.1 uncultured Robbsia sp. | reverse complement strand
GCAACGCACGGGGAATCGACGCGGGCACCGATGTGCCCAACAGCTCCGCACTCACGGAGCTCAGGTAATCGACACTGCCGCCGCCGGTTGCAGGCGATGTGCTCGCGTTGTCCGCGACGACATCGGCCGTCGCAGTTTTCTTTACATTCTTGCTCGGACGCAGACGCGATTTGTACTGGTCTGCGGGTAAGAGATCGCCAAGCTTCGATGGCAGGGTGGGCAAAGGCATATTTTTCTCCTGAAGGAGTCGAATCGACGGTGCGACAGTGTCTAGAGCAAGATGTCTGAAACGACGTGTCTAAGACAAAACGCTAAGACAAAGCGCGCGCAGAGCGGATGTCGTTAAGGGTGCCTGTTTGCCGGTCTGGGCTCCGAGGGGAAGCTGAAGCAACAAGCGCGCTGTCCTGCGGCGGTGCCAAGGTCAGCGCGCTGAAAGCGAAAAAGCCGCCACGCCCGGAAGCGTCGGCGGCTTTTTCCCGAAAAACGGCATAACGGGGAAGAAAGCGGAAGGAGTTCGTATCGATTTCGCGCATCATTGAGACGACTATATCGCGGCTCAAAGCGCTTGTACAGTCGCAAGCACCTCGTCGACGTGATCGGGGACTTTGACGCCGCGCCATGCTTGACGCAGCACGCCCTCGGCATCGACGATAAATGTCGAGCGCTCGATACCGCGCACCTCGCGACCGTACATTTTTTTCTGCTTCATGACGCCATACAGCGTGCAGACGGCTTCGTCGGTGTCGGACACCAGCGCGTAGGGCAGGTCCAATTTCGCTTTGAAATTCTCATGCGAGCGCAGGCTGTCGCGCGAAATGCCGACGATCACGGCACCTGCTTCGGCAAATGCCGCCGCGTGGTCGCGAAATGCCAGGCTTTCGGTCGTGCAGCCGGGGGTGCCGTCTTTCGGATAGAAGAACAGCACGACATGTTGACCGCGCAGTGCCGACAGCGAAAACGTGATGTCGCCGGTGGCGGGCGCCGTAAAGTCCGGTGCCAGAGTGTCGAGTGCGGTGGTCATTGACGAATTTCCTTGTTTTGCCAGGTCCTGCAAAGGGTGTTGCCCGGGGCGACGTGAGCCGGTGAGGGGTCCCGGCATCGCGTCGTGATGCCCCGTGTCGTCCGGTGTTGCGTCGCTACCGCGGCGATGGGGCGGCGATCCGCTACTGTCGCGCATCGGGCGGTCAGCCCGATGCCGGTTGAACCATCAATTCGCCTGAGCGCCCGGGAATTTCTCCCCAGACGAACGGTCGCGAGGGCAACGCCGACAAATCGATGCCCGCATAATAATCGGCCATCGAGACAAGACGATGACCCTGTGCTTGCCAGCCCTGCAGCAGTTGGCGGAACACCGGCGCGAGTTTCTGTCCTTCGAGCTCCGCATGCAGCGTGAATATTTGATCGGTGCTGCCGCAACGCGCGGTCGGATCTTTTGGATCGGTCAGACGCAGCACCGCTGCGGCCACGTTGTCGGTCGTGATGTCATCTACACCGATCAATTCGTCCAGTGTCGGCAGCGTCGTCGGCATTTGCACGTGTTCCAACGTGCGACCGTCGACGACCGGGCGATATGGGCTGTCGCCGCGCCCGTCCGACGCATAGCGCATGCCCCAGCGATCGATCAGCGCGAGTCCCGCACCGTTCATTTGCCAGCCCGCGGCACCGTGCGTCGCCGGTGCGACACCGAAGATGTGCGTGAAGCGCTCGAACGCCTTCTGCATCTGACGTTCGGTCCAGGCGGCGTCGCGGTTGCGTACATTGTCCTGCCAGTACACGTGGTCCCAGCAGTGAATGCCCACTTCGAAGCCGGCATCACGCACCGCGCGCATGTCGGCGGCCGCCCGCACGCCAATATCCGGTCCCGGCAACAACGTACCGTACAACAGGGTTTTGATGCCGTAATGCTCGACCACGGAGGTGCGCGACACCTTTTTCAGGAATCCCGGGCGGAATACCCGACGCATCGCCCACCCAGTGTGATCCGGGCCGAGACTGAACAGGAACGTGGCCTGCGCGCGTTCTTGCTGTAGCATGCTGACCAGTGCCGCCACGCCTTCGCGGGTGCCGCGAAGGGTGTCGACGTCGATTTTGAGCGCGATTCGAGCCACTGTAACCGTTTTTGACTATTCGACCAGCGATCGCGCGTCGACGACCTGCGAGCGATACGCTTCGAACAACTGACGCAACGCATCGTCCATCGTCACTTCCGGCTTCCAGCCGAGTTCGGTCATCGTGTTGTCGATCTTCGGCACGCGATGCTGAACGTCCTGGTAACCGGAGCCATAATAGGCCCCCGACGATGTCTCGATGACCTGGACGCTCTTCGCGCCGTCGCGATACTCGTCGTATTCGCTCGCGAGTTGCAGCATCTTACTTGCCAGCTCGCGTACCGAGATATTGTTCGTCGGGTTGCCGATGTTATAGATCTTGCCGGTGGCGATGCCGCCCGGATTTTCGATGATCTTCATCAGCGCGCTGATGCCGTCGCCGATCCACGTGAATGCCCGCTTCTGCGCGCCGCCGTCGACGAGATTGATGTTCTCGCCGCGAACGATGTGGCCGAGGAACTGCGTCACGACACGCGAACTGCCTTCCTTCGCGGTGTGAATCGAGTCCAGGCCCGGCCCCATCCAGTTGAACGGACGGAACAGCGTGAAATTCAGGCCGTCCTGCATGCCGTAGCCCCAGATCACGCGGTCGAGCAATTGCTTCGAGCACGCATAGATCCAGCGGGGCTTGTTGATCGGTCCGTAGACGAGCGACGACGCTTCCGGATCGAATTCGGCGTCCGGGCTCATTCCATAGACTTCCGAGGTGGACGGAAACACCAGATGTTTCTTGTACTTCACCGCCGCGCGGATGATCGGCATGTTGGCTTCGAAATCGAGTTCGAACACCTTCAGCGGCTGCTGCACGTAGGTCGCCGGCGTCGCGATCGCCACGAGCGGCAGGATCACGTCGCACTTACGCACGTGATACTCGACCCACTCCTTGTTGATCGTGATGTCGCCCTCGAAGAAATGCATGCGCTCGTGATGGGCCAACTCGCCCAGACGGTCGCTTTGCATGTCCATGCCGTAGACGTCCCAATCCGTCGTTTCGAGAATGCACTTCGACAGGTGGTGGCCGATAAAGCCGTTGACGCCGAATATCAGAACCTTTTTCTTCATGAGTCGCGAGTATGGGGTGAGAGTTGCGACCAGTCGTCGGCCGAGACAAGTTTGCCGTCGAGCCGCAGATCGCGGATCGCGATGGCGCGCGCGTCGCCGCAGACGCCAAAAACAGCATTATCCACCAGGTGCAAGCCGGGCGGCAAATTTGCCACTTTCGCACGATGTGCGTCGTGGGCGCGGGCACCCACCAGCCGCGCGTCGTTGACGACAAAACGGCGGCCATTCGCATCGTCGAAAAACGCGCCCGGATAGGGCGGGGCGACCGCACGAATCAGGTTATAGACCTGTTGCGCGGGCTTTGTCCAATCGATGCGACCGTCTTCGGGTTTGCGGCCGCCGAAATACGATCCTTGCGACAAATCGTTCGGCAAGCGCGGCGCGCTGCCGTCGATCAGGCCCGGCAGCGCGGCCCACAGCGTCTGCTCGGCAGCGACCGTCACT
>CAWUJR010000454.1:0-3614 GCA_963922375.1 uncultured Robbsia sp. | reverse complement strand
GCATGCTGGGCACGATGCGTGCATTGACGGAGGGCGCGCGCGCACTGGCGTTCGAGCTGGCCGCAGCAAGCGACATCGCGCAGCACGCGGACACGCTGGATCGACGGCAGCGCTTTGCGGCATTGCAGGAGTATCTGGTGCCGATCGTCAAAGGATGGTCGACTGAAATGGCGGTCGAGGTCAGCAGCCTCGCGGTGCAGGTACATGGCGGCATGGGATTCATCGAGGAGACCGGCGTCGCGCAGTATTATCGCGATGCGCGGATCCTGCCGATCTATGAAGGCACCACGGCGATCCAGGCAAACGACTTGGTCGGACGAAAAACGCTGAAGGATCAGGGCGCGGTCGCGTGGTCGTTGGTGACGTCGATCGGTGAAACCATCGATGCGTTGCGCGCAGCGGCGGACGCATCCGGTTCGACCGCTGCCGTCTCTGCATCTTCCGCATCCGCGAGGGCCGCTGGGTCCGAGCATGCCGCGAAGACGGAAAGCTTGCAGGGCATGGCGACGGAGCATGCAGCGATCGCGTCGGCATTCGCGTCGATTGCAACGCAATTGCAGTCGGCCAACGAGGCATTCGCCGACGTAATCGGCTATATGGTCGAGCGTGCGGGAACGGATCCGCGCGCGGTGTATGCGGGCAGCGTGCCGTATTTGAAGCTGGCTGGCCTGGTGTTGTCAGGCTGGATGCTCGCGCGCTCGGCGCTGGCCGCACAAGCGGCGGTATCGGCGCACCAGGTCGATCGGACCTTTGCGATCCGCAAAAGGGCGAGCGCGCAGTTTTTTGCCGAACAGCTGTTACCGATGGCGCTATCGTACCGCGTGGCCATTATCACCGCGCGCGGCGACCAGAGCGTACTGTCGTTGACCGACGAACAGTGTTGAGCGTCACCTGTCGGTGTCAGGCATCGATGTCAGGGATTGAGGTGGCATCCATGTCAGCGCACTCATGTCACGCATAAGACAGGCGTTGACTACCGGTCTGTTGGCGTTGCAGATAGCGGAACACCGACAGATCGTCCGCGGCAATCGCCGGGCGTTGTCCGGAGATCAGATCGGCGAGCAACTGGGCCGAACCGCAGGACATCGTCCAACCGAGCGTGCCGTGACCGGTATTCAGGAACAGGTTGCCGATCGGCGTCGCACCGACGATCGGCGTACCGTCCGGCGTCATCGGCCGCAGCCCGGTCCAGAAGCTCGCCTCGGCCGTATTGCCGGCACCCGGAAACAGGTCGTTGACGCACATTTCCAGCGTGCGCCGACGCGCTGCCTTCAAGTCGGTATTGAAACCGACAATCTCCGCCATACCGCCCACGCGGATACGATCGTCAAAACGCGTGATCGCAATCTTGTACGTTTCATCGAGCACGGTGGAGACCGGAGCGCGCTCGGCATGCCGGATCGGCACCGTCAGCGAATAGCCTTTCAGCGGATAGACCGGGATATCGACGAGGCCTTTCATGAAGCGGGTCGAATACGAGCCCAACGCCACCACGACGCTATCGGCGTTGACCAGTTCGCCGCCGCATTGCACACCAACCGCTTTGCCGCCGCTGATCGCGAGCGCATCGATGGGCGTGTCGTAGCGAAAACGCACGCCTAATGCGCTGCACATCTGCGCCAGACGGGTGGTGAACAACTGGCAGTCGCCCGTCTCGTCGTTCGGCAGGCGCAGGCCACCGGTCAACTTGCCGCCCGCAGCACCCAAAGCTGGCTCGGCGCGGCCCAGTGCATTGGCTTCCAGCAGTTCGTAGGCGACGCCGGCGTCATCCAGCACCTTGATGTCTTTGGCGGCGCCGTCGAATTGCGCCTGCGTGCGGAACAGTTGCAGCGTGCCGCCCTGGCGGCCTTCGTATTCGATGCCGGTATCGGCGCGCAATTCGCGGATGCAATCGCGGCTGTATTCGGCAAGGCGCACCATCCGCGCTTTATTCACCGAATAACGGGCAGCGGTGCAATTACGCAACATCTGAACCATCCAGCGCAACTGTCCCAGCGTGCCATCCGGACGGATTGCCAGCGGCGCGTGTTCCTCGAACATCCATTTGATCGCCTTCAAGGGCACACCCGGCGCGGCCCACGGTGACGCATAACCGGGCGAGATCTGGCCGGCGTTCGCGAAACTGGTTTCCAGTGCCGGTCCCGCCTGGCGGTCGATGACGGTAACGTCGTGGCCCGCGCGGGCGAGATAATAAGCGCTGGTCGTGCCGACGACGCCAGCGCCGAGAATGACAATCTTCATGGTGTGTTTGCGGTCGAAGTAACGTCCAAGTGCCGCTCCCGCCGGTGCTCAGACTATTCAGTAATTGCCGCTATACTATTTCGAATGCAATATGTTTTGTTATTAAAAAAATCCCCGTTTTCAGGAATTATTGGTGCGAACGCAGCATAAAGCAGTACGAACCCTCGATCGTATCGACCGCCGTATCCTCACGTTGCTACAGCAGGATGGCCGCATGGCGATGAAGGATCTGGCCGAGCAGGTCGGACTGTCGATCACGCCGTGCATCGATCGCGTCAAACGCATGGAGCGCGACGGTGTGATCACTGGCTATTACGCGCGCGTGGACCCGGTTCAATTGGGCGCTGCGTTGCTTGTTTTTGTTGAGATCACACTGGATCATAAGAACGGCAATATGTTCGAAAAGTTCCGCCGGGAAGTCATGAAAGTACCCGAGGTGCTCGAGTGTCATCTGGTATCGGGCGACTTCGATTACCTGATCAAAGCGCGCATCGGCGAGATGGCCGATTATCGAAAAATCCTCGGCAATGTGTTGTTGCAATTACCGGGGGCGGTGCAATCCAAAAGCTATGTGGTGATGGAGGAGGTGAAGGAAACGCTGACGATTCCGATCGCCGAGCGCCCCGACCCGGCCTGAAGCGCCCGGCACGGTTTCCGTTCTTGAATAATTGGCCGACGCTGATATACTGTAAATATATACAGTATTTTAGGTCGAGACCGTATGCCTTCCACTGAGCTTGCTGCCTCTGACGACTTGACCGACCTGGCCGGTCCGGCGTCGCCTTGCGCTGCATCGGTGGTCAAAGGGCGGGGCGCAAACCTGAACGATCGATGGCGTTTCGAGGCGTGGCAGCGCGAGGACGACGATGCGCGCGCCGAGGCCGATGTCGCGCATGAAAGCGTCGTGCGCTTCCACACGAGGGTCACCGATCAGACCGCGCGCTCGATCATCTCGCGCAACAACTCGCCGGATATCGGCTTCGACCGGTCGATCAATCCTTATCAGGGATGCGAGCACGGCTGCATTTATTGTTTCGCGCGTCCTAGTCACGCCTATCTCGGTTTGTCGCCGGGACTGGATTTCGAAACGCAGTTGTTTGCGAAGACGAATGCGGCCGCGTTGCTACGCGACGCGTTGTCGAAACGCGGTTATCAACCGGCGTTGATCGCGTTAGGTGCGAACACCGATCCTTATCAGCCGATCGAAAAGGAACGGCAGATCACGCGGCAAGTGCTCGAAGTGCTGGAAGCGTTCAATCATCCGGTGGGGATCACGACGAAGTCGGCATTGGTCGTGCGCGACATCGATATTCTGGCGCGGATGGCGGCGAAGGGGCTGGTGCGTGTTTATATGTCTATCGCGACATTGGACC
>CAWUJR010000453.1:0-3621 GCA_963922375.1 uncultured Robbsia sp. | reverse complement strand
AATCGATTCAGATACGAAGTTTTTCGCATGTTCTATATGGACAAGATCGGGTCGCAGCGCCAGCATCATCGACGTTTCGATGGTGCCACCGTGCATGCCGTGCGTTTTCTCCGTCTTATCGAACAGATCCGGGACTGTGCCGAAGCTCGATACGCCTGCGCAAACAACGAACATGCCGAGCCGCACACGCAAGTCCCGGGCAACTATATCCAGGATCTGCGGCTGACCGCCATGGGAATTGAAGATCATCAGTTTGCGCACGCCCCACGGTATACGCTTTCCCCGATTTCAGTCCAAAGACGCGTGAGCGTTTCCGCGCTCAGCGTGAGCATTCCCGCAAAATGCTTGATGTTCGTTCGATTTACCAACGGCTTGCATCGGCCGAAACGTCACGGGCAGATCATCGGGCAATTTTGATCGTGGCATCGACGCCGCTGCTATTCAGGCAACTGTCGACATACACCGGCAGGTGCGGCCCGTGCTGCTCGATCGCGCCCACGGGTAAAACGGCGACGGTGTCGGACGGCAGCATCGCGAATTCGCGCGTCGTCATCTCGACCCGATGACGGCGTGGCAATGTTGACGCGTCGCTAATCGGGGTGTTTTTGCTAGAAGCAGACATGAGATCGAACCGGCCGTTGATATAGCGGCAATCTTAACCGTCACCCGAATCGCCGGGCAGCATGTAAACAAACATACGCTGTATGTTTTTTCAGCCATGTATCGCTCGTCGAATGGATCGTGTCGCTCCGGAATAGCGGGTTAGTGGTATAACGTGCGATAGGAATCGCTCAACATCAAGAAATGTACGTGCCTAGGCAATTATTCAGCCATAGCGAAGCAATCGAAATCGGGCCGCTTGGCGGGCGTACCCTCAAACCCGACAGGCAGCAGAAGCTCAGCGCGGCGTGCGATGTGATCAATGACGCGGCACGAATGTTGGAAAGTGCGTCGACAATTGTCTTGCTCGCGGACTCCCACGGCGTCATCATTGGCCAATATGGCGATGAGAGCGCGTTGAACCGTGCTCGCGAGGTTCGTCTGAGCGCTGGCTTTGATTGGAGCGAGTCTTCGATGGGGCTTAATGGCTTGGGCAGCGCGCTGAGCGTAGGCGGCCCCGTTCGTGTGCACGGCGAAGAACATTCCTGTCCGTACGTGCGGCAGTGGACATGCAGCGGGACCCTGTTGTCTGATCCCGAAGATGGCAATATGTTGGGCGCCCTGTGCATCGCCTCTCTTGACCACGGATTCGCCCCATTTTCGATCCCGCTGGTCGTATCGATGGCATCGCAGGTTCAGCTTGGGATGCTAAGAGCGGCGACGCGTTCCGCTGTCCTCGATTCTGGCAGCATCGGGCACATCGCCCGAGAGCGGCCGCGCCTCGTGGACAAGCCGCGGCCAAATCGTTCGGCAGGGTTGGACGCGGAGCAGCTCGCGATGATCGATGCTTTCATTGAATCGCATCTGAACCGTCGGCTCGACTTGCAACATCTCGCCGATGTCGTCGGCATGAGCCGTTTCCATTTCCATCGGTGTTTCAAACTATCCACGGGCGAAACGCCTCACGCGCATGTATCGCGGCGTCGTTTGGCTCGAGCATGCGGCTTACTCGCGACGTCGTCGCTCTCGTTGACAGATATTTCGGCGAGTGCGGGCTTCTCCGATCAAAGCCACTTCACGATGGCATTCCGCAATGCCATGGGTATGACACCGGGGTTCTACCGGCACATGCAGCAAGGGGGAGGGGGCCCAACGCCGGGCAGCACTTCGAACCTCCCGTCGGACCGTACTTCGCACGACACCTCGGACAGCACCTCCGACAGCGCTGCCACGGACGCGTAGCCGCCAGCGGCGAGGTTCCACGGCGTCAGCCTGCTCCGCTCGCCGCAGCAAGATTTTTATAGACCCCCCCAGCAAGCATTTGCAATCAATTTCGCCCCCCAATAGTTAGTATCCTTGCCGGTGCTCCGCTTGCGGACACTCAATTAGAGATATCGGAGGGGTCTATTTTGTACAAGCGTCTGGGCATCGGAATCCTGATTCTGTTCGTCATTGCTGTGGGAGCCTACTTCGGGCTTGTCTGGCGTGCGCCAATTGCTCCCGTCGATGGCAGGACGTCGACCGCTTTCGACCCGAGCCTGGTCGCCCGAGGTGCGGTCCTGGCCAGCGGCGGCTATTGCATGACGTGCCATACCGCGAAGGGACGTCCGGCATTCTCGGGTGGCTACGCAATGAAGACTCCGTTCGGGACCATGTATTCAAGCAATATTACGCCCGACCCGACCACCGGTATCGGCACGTGGTCCGAAGCGGCATTCACACGAGCATTGCGAGAAGGCGTCGCGAGGGACGGCACGCATCTGTTTCCGGCCTTTCCGTTTGATCACTACACCAAACTCAGCGATGCCGATGTCCATGCGCTTTACGCATTCTTCATGACGCGTGAACCGGTCAACGCTTCGCCGCCGCCGAATACGGTTCGCTTTCCATTCGACATTCGGGACCTGCAAGTGGGTTGGAAGTTGCTATTCCTGCATGACGCGCGTTTTCATCCCGACGTTTCGAAGAGTGCAGAATGGAACCGCGGTGCCTATTTGGCGGAAGCCCTCAGTCATTGCAGTGCCTGCCATACCCCGCGAAACATGATGGGTGCGGAAAAAGGAGGGGCCGCTTACGCCGGTGCGTTTGTGGATGGCTGGTACGCGCCGCCGCTGACCTCGGCCAATCCCGCGCCACTGCAATGGACCGAGAAAGAGCTCTACGGCTATCTGCGGGACGGCGGCACCGCCCTGCACGGCGCGACGGGCGGGCCGATGTCCGAAGCGGTAGCTGGACTGCGCGACTTGCCGGACAGCGATGTGCATGCGATCGCGGTCTATTTCGCCGATCTTGACGGTTCGACCCGTGTGCCACAGCCGGATGCCGCCACGCTGCTTGCCAAGGCGATCAAGCAGTCGTCACTAGGTATCCCCGACCAGGCGCAGCGCGGCGCGTCGATCTATCGTGCAGCGTGCGCATACTGCCATTTCAACAGTAGTGAACCGCCGCTTCTACTGCGTCCGGAACTCGCCCTCAGTACGGCATTGCATGCCGACAATCCAACCAATCTGGTCCAGGTTGTACTTAATGGGATATCGCGCGAAGGGGGTATCAAGGGCGGCTTCATGCCAGGCTTCGCCAATGCATTGAGCGATGCCGACATTGCGGCCCTTGCCAATTATCTCCGCAGCACGCGAACCGATAAAAAGCCTTGGCCGGACTTGCAAGCGCAGGTCACCCGGATCCGTCAATCGAATGAATGATGCCGCCGAGCAGTCTTGGCAGTGACGGCCACCCGACTGCGTGCCAAGTGCACGCCTCGGGATGGCTGGCTCACGGGTCATCTAATATCAAGTACAGACTGGCAAGCTCATGATCACCTTTAAAATCAATCACAAGTCGATGTCTCTCGACATCGACGAAACGACACCTTTGCTCTGGGTCATTCGCGACGACATCGGTCTGACCGGCACCAAGTTCGGCTGTGGCATTGGCATGTGCGGCGCATGCACCGTCCACATAGACGGCCGCGCGGTGCGTTCGTGCATTACGCCGGTGAGCGCGGTAGCCGGCGCGCGCGTG
>CAWUJR010000452.1:0-3622 GCA_963922375.1 uncultured Robbsia sp. | reverse complement strand
GTCCGCGCCCGAAGCCGCTTGGCTGCGCATATCCCGCATCGAGGCGCATCGGCGTTGCCCTTTCGTTCCACTGATCATGACCGCTCCCGTGTCTGTGCATCCGGCCAAGATGCCGATACATGGAAGCATTTTGAAAGGTCATGGCGAAACACGAAAGCTGGCTGGAAGACCGACTGTCACCCCGCGCGCATTCAGTGGCATTGGCTGGCATTCCGCGCACTATTCAGATATTTCTCAAAATCTTAGCGATGGTCCGCCACACTGACGTATTGAGTGTGTCATCGCGAGCGTAGCCGCTATAATCCGCGCTAGTTCCTTACAAATTGCAATGTCAAACATTACACCAGCCGATCAACATCCTATGCCCGGCCCGTCGCACCCCAGGCCTCCGAAGCGGCGTTCGCTATGGACCCGCGTGTTCCTTTGGCTGGTCGGGTTAATGGTCGCGATGGCGGCGGTTGTCGCGCTGGTCGTCAGCTATGCATTGCTGGTGGCCGCCCCTCGACTGCCTTCTTTGCAAGCAGTGACCGATTATCGGCCCAAGGTGCCGATGCGGATCTATACGGCCGATCATCTGCTGATCGGCGAATTCGGAGAAGAACGGCGGACCGTCGTGCGTTTCGCCGATATTCCGGACGTGATGAAGAAAGCGGTGCTGGCGATCGAAGACGATCGCTTCTATCAGCATGGCGGCATCGATTACGTCGGTATTCTGCGCGCGAGCCTGGCGAACATTACCAAAGGCGGCAATGCGCAGGGTGCCAGCACCATTACGATGCAGGTTGCGCGCAATTTCTTTTTGTCGAGTGAGAAGACGTACACCCGCAAGATTTACGAGATCCTGCTGTCATACAAAATCGAAAATGCGTTGAGCAAAGATCAGATTCTGGAGCTTTACATGAATCAGATCTATCTCGGCCAGCGCGCATATGGCTTCGCGGCAGCCGCGCAGGTGTATTTCGGCAAGGGCTTGAAGGATCTGACGCTCGCGCAGGCCGCGATGCTCGCCGGACTGCCAAAAGCGCCTTCCGCCTACAACCCGATCGCCAATCCGCAACGCGCACAGATTCGGCAGCATTACATCTTGAAGCGGATGCTCGAACTGGGCTATATCGATCAGGCGCACTATACCCAAGCCCTGGCGGAGGACATCCAACTGCGTGCGCCCGGAAAGGAAGCACCGAAACAATTCAGCGTGCATGCCGAATATGTCGCCGAGATGGCGCGGCAAATGATGGTCGCGCAATACAAGGACGACGCCTACACCCGGGGGCTGACGGTGCTGACGACGATTGATTCGGGCAAGCAGGAAGCGGCGTACCAAGCGGTGCGCGCGGGCGTCATCGGGTATGACAAACGGTATGGTTATCGCGGGCCGGAAGCCCATATGACGCTGCCGGAAGACGCACAGTCGCGCAATGCAGCCATCGAACAGATGCTGCAGAAGCATCCGGATAATGGCGACATGGCCGCTGCGGTCGTGCTCTCGGTCAGTTCGGGCGCGACGGCGGGACGCAATGGGGAACGGCGCCCCCAGCAGAAAAACGCAAAGTCCAGTCAGAATACGGGCATTGAAGTGATAGCGGCCCGCGCGGACGGCGAGACGATCGCCGTTCGTGGCGCGGGCCTGCGCTTTGCCGCGGCATCGCTGCCGCCCTATACGAAAGGTAAGACGCCTATCCGACCGGGCTCGGTCATTCGCGTCGCCGCGATGGCCGATGCCGCAGCCCGGAGCCAGACCCAGACCCAGACCCAAACGTGGCAAATTACGCAACTCCCGCAGGTGGAAGGCGCATTGGTGGCGGTGACGCCGCAAGACGGGGCGATCGACGCATTGGTCGGGGGCTTCGATTTCAACAAGAACAAATTCAACCACGTGACGCAGGCCTGGCGTCAACCGGGGTCGGCATTTAAGCCGTTTATTTATTCGGCCTCGCTTGAAAAGGGACTGGCACCCGCGACATTGATCGACGATGCGCCGATCTTCTTCAGTGCGACCGAAACCGGCGGCCAAGCGTGGGCGCCGAAGAATTACGGCGGGAACTTCAGCGGCCCGACGACGATGCGTGTGGCATTGATGAAATCGAAAAACCTGGTGACCATCCGCATCATGCAGTACATCGGCGCAAAATATGCACAGGGCTATGTGACGCGCTTCGGTTTCGATGCCGACAAGCAACCGCCGTATCTACCGATGGCGCTGGGTGCCGGCCAAGTGACGCCGCTGCAAATGGCGGGAGGCTATTCGGTATTCGCCAATGGCGGCTATCGCGTCAACCCCTATCTGATTGCCGAGGTCACCGATGCGAACGGAACCGTGATCTCGCATGCCGCGCCGCTGGTCGCCGGCGCGAATGCGCCTCGCGCGATCTCGCCGCAAAACGATTATCTGATGGTCAGCCTGCTGCACGATGTGGCCAGCCGCGGATCCGGTGCCCGGTCGAACGTGTTGAAGCGCGGCGATTTGGCCGGTAAGACCGGGACCACGAATGATTCGCGCGATGCGTGGTTTGCCGGCTTTCAGCACGGGACCGTCGCCATCAGTTGGATAGGCTTTGATCAACCCCGCTCGCTGGGTAATCGCGAAACGGGCTCAGGCCTGGCCTTACCCGTCTGGATCGACTACATGACCCATGCATTGAAGGGCGTCCCCGAGTACACGAATCCAATGCCTGAAGGCGTGACGACGATCGATGGCGAACTGTATTTCTCGAATCGGACGCCCGGCGCGGGTTTCGTGCCGGCGGTCGGCCTGCCGGACCCTGGCGCGGCTCCCGTGACGATCGATGAACACGAACGCCAGCAGGTGCTCGATATGTTCAGCACCAGCGGCGGCGCAGACAGCGGCCCGTCAGACTGATCGACGCGGCGCTGACACCCAGCGCGACCTCGATGGCAATGTCGCGAGCGACGACCGGGTTCAACCCGCGTTCAGCGTAATCGGTTCGCCCGCCTGTGCGCTGACATGCTCGGATAACACGGCGAACAGCTCGGCGCCGTCGCGGGTATCGCGCCACTGACTGCCGTCGTGGCGGAAATGAAAACCGCCAGCTTTCGAGGCGATCCAGACTTCATGCATCGGCAACTGCAAATTGACGATGATCTTCGCGCCGCTGTCGAATTCGAGGCTCAGCACATTCCCGCTGCGCTCGCATTCGATGTCCGCATCGCTTGCATCGATCCCGCGCTCGATCGCGTTCAGCGACGCCTCGGCCAGGGCCAAATATTCCGTATCGGTCATGCTAAACTCCGCGGTCTGATGATTGACTGCGCCTTGACGGCACTTCAAGAATGCGCGCGATGAACCGCGCTTAAAAACAGGCTTCTGCCATGCGACACGTGCTGCAAAAAACCTCGCTCGTCACCGAGTCCACGGGTGCCCGCCCCTGTCTCGGGCGCCAATTGAAGCGCAGCGCGATTCTAGCTGCTTTTCTGCTGGCTGCCTGCGGCCAACGCGGTCCGCTGTATCTGCCACAGGTGCCGCCGCTGCCGCCACCGCCCGATATGACGCATGCTACACCCCGCACGGACGGATCCGACGCATCCGACGCCGATGCACCGCACGATGCGAGCGATGCCGGACAAGCCGCTACTCCGGACGCAGCCGGCAGCGAAGCCCCCG
>CAWUJR010000451.1:0-3631 GCA_963922375.1 uncultured Robbsia sp. | reverse complement strand
TGCCCATGACGAAGTAGACGTGCTGCCAACCGAACGCGTGCGTGACCCACGCCATCAGCGGCGTGAACACGACCGCAGCAAAGTACTGTGCGGAATTGAAGATGGCGGACGCTGTACCGCGCTCGGCCGTCGGAAACCAGTTGGACACCACTTTGGCATTGGCGGGGAACGCGGGCGCTTCGGCGATGCCGACCAGGAAACGCAGCGCCAGCAACGCGCCCACCGCCGCCGCAGCGCTGCCGACCAATCCGATCGTGCCTTGCATGAAAGTGAAAATGGACCAGGAGAAGATGCTGGTCGCATAGACGCGACGGGCGCCGAAACGATCGAGTAGCCAGCCGGCGGGCAATTGCGAGAGCACATAGGCCCAACTGAACGCAGAGAAGATGTATCCCATCTGCAATGCATCGATGCCGAATTCCTTGCGCATCGCCGAGCCCGTGATCGACAGTGTCGCCCGGTCCGCATAGTTCAGCGTGGTGATGATAAACAGCATCGCCAGAATCAAGTGGCGGACGTTGCTGCGTTTGGCGACGCCAATCGCAGCGGGATTACGGCTGATTTCCATCGTGTCTCTTCCGATGTGCCGCACTGCCTCAATCATGCGTTGCGGCATGACCGGCGCGGCCGTCGTGTCTCGACGCGCAGAAAGGACCGCGCGCGACGGCGTCGGTCCTTTCGCTCCTGGCCCGTTGACGGGCTCGTTTTATCCAGATCGAAGCGGGCAGGGTAGCCGTTATTGCGGTCCCAACTGCTTGATCAGCGCATCGAGTTCCGCCAATTCTTCTTCGTTCAGATCCGTCAACGGTGCGCGTACCGGGCCGGCATCATGCCCGACGAGTTTCGCGCCTGCCTTGACGATGCTGACAGCATAACCCGCCCGGCGATTGCGAATCTTCAGGTATGGCAGGAAGAAGCTGTCGATCAATTTGCCGACGGTTTCGTGATCTTCCGCTGCGATGGCGCGGTAGAAGTCCATGGCCGTTTTCGGAATGAAGTTGAATACGGCCGACGAATACACCGGCACGCCCAGCGCCTTGTAAGCGGCAGCATAGACTTCCGCCGTCGGCAGACCGCCGAGATAGGAGAAGCGATCGCCCAGACGACGACGGATCGTCACCATGTTCTCGATTTCGCCGACACCGTCCTTGAACCCGATCAGGTTCGGGCAGCTGTCCGCCAGGCGTTCCAGCATGTCCGCGTTCAGCTTCGAATTCGCGCGATTGTAGATGATCACGCCGATGTCTTTCACGGCCTTGCAGACTTGTTCGGCGTGGTCCGCAATGCCTTCTTGACTCGCTTCCGTTAAATAATGCGGCATCAGCAGAATGCCGTTCGCGCCTAGGCGCTCGGCTTCTTTCGCGTATTCGATCGCCACACGCGTCGGGCCACCGGCGCCCGCCAGGATCGGTACCTTACCTTTGCAGGTTTCGGTTGCGGTGCGTATCACGTTCGAATAGTCGCTTTTCGTCAACGAGAAGAATTCGCCGGTGCCGCCCGCAGCAAACAGCGCCGTGGCACCGTACGGCGCCAGCCATTCGAGGCGTGCCGCGTACGTGTCGGCACGGAAATCGCCGTTGGCATCGAAGTCCGTTACCGGAAACGACAACAGGCCTTCGGAAACGATTTGTTTGAGTTCTTGCGGAGTAGTCATGGCGAAGTCTTAAAAGTTAGAAAATCTCATGGCCGGGAGATCCAGGAGAGGTTCGGTTACGTGCCGTTCATCGATTTGTTAGCAGTCATCGTACAACGTGGCGAGGCGTTTTACAATCCGAAGTCATGAGTGATTACCCGGATATTGGTTCATCCTAGGGAAAGTACTAATGCGTGTCGTGGCGATCAACGGGTGGCGATCGTTATATGATGACTAACAATAAGGCGCGTCGCTATCCTGCATGCGAATCGGTATCATCGCGCCATGGATCGACGCTAATAAGGCTGCAAGGAAAACGAAATGGCATTGTCCCCGCTTTACATTCAGATTCATCCTGAAGACAACGTTGCGATCGTCGTCAACGACGGCGGGCTGCAGGAGGGTGCGGTGTTCGCCAATGGCCTGACGCTGCGCGAAGCAGTCCCGCAAGGGCACAAGGTGGCGCTGACGGATTTCGCCGAAGGCGATCCGGTGATCCGTTATCACGTCGTGATTGGCTATGCGTTGAAGGCGATTCCGAAAGGCAGTTGGATCAATGAGCACGTGATTCGCATGCCGGCGCCTCCAGGGCTGGAAAATTTGCCGATCGCGACGCGAAAAGCGCCGGCGCACGGCCCGCTGGACGGCTATACCTTCGAGGGCTATCGCAATGCCGACGGCACCGTTGGCTCACGCAATATTCTGGCGATCACGACGACGGTGCAGTGCGTGTCCGGCGTGGTCGAGCATGCGGTGGCCCGCATCAAAGCGGAATTACTGCCACGTTATCCCAACGTCGACGATGTCGTCGGTCTCGAACATACCTATGGTTGCGGCGTCGCGATTGATGCGCCTGATGCGATCATTCCGATTCGGACCGTCCGCAATATCAGCTTGAATCCGAACTTCGGCGGCGAAGTGATGATGGTCAGCCTAGGTTGCGAGAAGCTGCAGCCGACGAAACTGATGCCGCCGGGCACGATCCCCATTCCGGTTGTCGCCGAGGGGGACGTGTCGTCGGCCGTGCCGGCGCTCAATGGCGAGGTGGTGTGTCTACAGGATCAGGAGCATCTGGGCTTCCAGTCGATGATCGACTCGATCATGCAGACGGCCGAGCGGCATCTTGAAAAACTGAATCGGCGCCGTCGTGAGACCTGTCCGGCGTCCGACCTGGTGGTCGGCGTGCAGTGCGGGGGAAGCGACGCGTTTTCCGGTTTGACGGCGAACCCGGCAGTGGGATTTGCGACCGATCTGCTGGTTCGGGCCGGCGCGACGGTCATGTTCTCCGAAACCACCGAAGTACGCGATGGGGTTGCACAGTTGACGTCGCGGGCCGCCACGCCGGAAGTCGCGCAGGCGATCATTCGCGAGATGGCGTGGTACGACAGCTATCTGAACCGCGGCGGCGCGGATCGTAGTGCGAACACGACACCAGGTAACAAGAAGGGCGGATTGTCGAACATCGTCGAAAAGGCGATGGGGTCGATTATCAAATCGGGCACGTCGGCGATCTCCGGCGTGCTGTCTCCGGGCGAAAAGGTCAAGCAAAAAGGCCTGATCTATGCGGCCACGCCTGCCAGCGACTTCATCTGCGGCACGCTACAACTGGCTGCCGGGATCAATCTGCACGTGTTCACGACCGGTCGCGGTACGCCGTACGGCCTGGCCGAGGTACCGGTAATCAAGATGGCTACGCGCAGCGACCTCGCACGGCGTTGGTTCGATTTGATGGACATCGACGCAGGCCGAATCGCGACCGGCGAGGCCAGCATCGAGGACGTGGGTTGGGAGCTGTTCAAGACGATGCTCGATGTCGCGAGCGGTCGCAAGAAGACGTGTGCAGAAAAACTGAAGTTGCATAACGCGCTGACACTGTTCAACCCGGCACCGGTGACCTGATCGTTCCAACGAATGTGTCGACGATCACACGGTACCGGCGGCCGTACCGGTGGCGCGTACCGGCGGATTGACGGCGCACATCCGCGGTGCGTCCGGCGT
>CAWUJR010000450.1:0-3635 GCA_963922375.1 uncultured Robbsia sp. | reverse complement strand
CTGCATCGTCGCTTCAACGCCCGACGCTCGCTGGCCCCCGGCGCGGCGGCCCGATCTCGCAACCGTTGCCCGAACTGGTCGCTGAGCTTGACGGTCGTCTGGCAACGATTGCCGCGGCGCATGGTCGGGTGAAGCTGGCCAGCAGTCTGGCGGCGGAAGACATGGTGCTCACGCACGCGATTCTGTCGAGCGGTCTGGGCATCGGCATCTTCACATTGGAAACCGGTCGCTTGCACGCGGAAACGGTATCGATGCTGGATCGGGTCAGAGAGCGCTATGGTTACGACATCGAGGCCTATCATCCGGATCCGGCCGCGGTGAACACGTATGTCGACACCTACGGTCTGAACGCGTTCTACGAGAGCGTCGACTTGCGCAAAGCCTGTTGTGGCATTCGCAAGGTCGAGCCGCTGAATCGGGCGCTCGCACAGGTGGACGCGTGGGTGACGGGGCAGCGGCGCGAGCAATCTGTGACGCGCACCGAGCTGCATCATGCCGAGCACGATGCCGCGCGTGGTATCGAGAAGTACAACCCGCTGGCCGATTGGACCGAGGCCGATGTCTGGTCCTATCTGGACAGCTTCGATGTGCCGGTCAACCCGTTACATGCACGCGGCTATCCGAGCATCGGTTGCGAGCCCTGCACCCGCGCGATCCGACCGGATGAGGACAGTCGCGCCGGGCGTTGGTGGTGGGAGTCGCGGGATTCGAAAGAATGTGGGCTGCACGTATCGTCCGCGCCGGTCGAGACCGCCGACGAGGCACTCGCAGAGGCAGCGGCAGCCGTGCGCGCCGAGGCGTCCCCCCAGACGTCCCTTGGGTTCGCGCAGTCTGACGCGTCCGTATCGTCCGTCGCGTCCGCCGCATCGAAACAATCAAGCTAAGGAATCGATCATGAGCATCACGTTCGACACAGGTGTCGCCGAACCGGCGATTGGTATCGATCATCTGGACTGGCTCGAAGCCGAGTCCATCCACATCCTGCGCGAGTTGGTGGCCGAATGCCGTAACCCGGGGCTGCTGTTTTCGGGGGGCAAAGATTCGGTGGTCGTATTGCATCTGGCGCTGAAGGCATTCGGTCTCGGGCGCGATCGCAAGACGGTGCTGCCGTTCCCGCTCGTGCATATCGATACCGGGCATAACTTCGACGAAGTGATCGATTTCCGCGATCGCCGGGCGGCTGAAATTGGTGCGCGTCTGGTGATCGGTCATGTCGAGGATTCGATCAAGCGCGGCACGGTTCGCCTGCGCCGCGAGACCGATTCGCGCAACGCCGCGCAGGCCGTCACGCTGCTCGAAACCATCGAGGAACATGGTTTCGACGCAATGATCGGTGGCGCGCGCCGCGACGAAGAGAAGTCGCGTGCAAAAGAACGGATCTTCTCGTTCCGCGACGAATTCGGCCAGTGGGATCCGAAGGCCCAACGCCCGGAACTGTGGAGCCTGTTCAACACGAAGCTGCATGCCGGCGAACATCTGCGCGTGTTCCCGATCTCGAACTGGACCGAGCTGGACGTCTGGCAATACATTGCCCGCGAAAAGCTGGAGTTGCCGTCGATCTATTACGCACACTCGCGCGAGATCGTGCGCCGCAACGGCCTGTTGGTGCCGGTGACGCGTTTGACGCCGCCGCGCGAAGACGAGACCACCGAAACGACGATCGTGCGCTTCAGAACCGTGGGCGATATCAGTTGCACTTGCCCGGTGGAAAGCGACGCCGCCGACCTGGACACGATCATCGCCGAAACCGCGATCTCCGATGTGACCGAGCGCGGCGCCACGCGGATGGACGACCAGGCGTCGGAAGCGGCCATGGAACAACGCAAGAAGCAAGGCTATTTCTAACACCACCGAGATTCGAGATGACTGAACAAAAAATTGAAGACCTCGGTGTGCTGCGTTTTATTACCGCCGGCAGCGTGGATGATGGCAAGAGCACGCTGATCGGGCGTTTACTGTTCGATAGCCGTGCCGTGTTGTCGGACCAACTGGGCGCCCTGTCGCGGGCGAAGAACAAGCGGACCGAAGGCGACGAGATCGATCTCGCGCAACTGACCGACGGCCTGGAAGCCGAGCGCGAGCAGGGCATCACGATCGATGTTGCGTATCGTTACTTTGCGACCGCACGCCGCAAATTCATCATCGCCGATACGCCGGGGCACGAGCAGTACACGCGTAATATGGTGACCGGTGCCTCGACCGCGCATGCCGCGATCATCCTGATCGATCCGACGCGCGTGACGTTCGGCGACGCGGGTGCGCTGGCGGATGCAAAGAGTGCAAGCGCACCCGGCAAGACCGAGTTGCTCGCGCAAACCAAGCGGCACAGCGCGATCGTCAAGCTGCTCGGGATCCAGCATGTGATCGTTGCGATCAACAAGATGGATCTGGTCGACTACAGCGAGGCGGTGTTCAATCGCATCCGCGACGCGTATGTGGATTTGGCGCGACGCATTGGCCTGGAAAACGTCATTTTTGTGCCGGTGTCGGCATTGAAAGGCGACAATGTGGTGGATCCGAGCGAAAAAATGCCGTGGTACGCTGGCGGACCCTTGCTCGCGACGCTGGAAACGCTGCCGGTATCGCGTCGGCTGGGCGGTGAATTGCGCCTGCCGGTGCAATGGGTGGCGCGCCAGGACGGCTCGCAAGCCGACGATTTCCGTGGCTATATGGGCCGTATCGAGGCGGGCGAGCTGAAGGTGGGACAGGCAATCAAGGTATTGCCGAGCGGGATCGATGCCGAAGTGGCGGAGATTATCGTGCCGGTCGTCGGCGGCACGGCGTCTGTCGATCAGGCGGCCGCCGGCCAATGCGTGACGGTGCGGTTGACGGCCGATGTGGACGTCTCGCGCGGCGATATGTTCGCGGATACGCAAACCGGCAAGACCGCGCGCAAGCTCGAAGTGGATCTGTGCTGGCTCGACGAGGAACCGATGTCGACGCAGCGCAAATACCTGCTGAAACAGACGACCACGACGGTGTTCGCCCGCGTCGGCGCAATCAAGCATACGCTGGACGTGCATACGTTGTCCGAGTCGTTGGGCAGCCACCCGTTGAAGATGAACGACATTGGTGCCGCGTCGTTGAATCTGCAAAAGGCGATTGCGTGCGATACGTACGACAGCGACCCGGCGACCGGCGCGTTCGTGCTGATCGACGATGCGACGTTCCATACGGTGGCGGCCGGGATGATCCGGGCGTTTTCGGCCTGACAAAACGGTGACGAACAGGAAGCGACGAGCGATGGGCAAGGTGTATTTGATCGGTGCGGGACCGGGTGCGGCGGATCTGATTACGGTCCGCGGTGCGCGTTTGCTCGCGCAAGCGCAGGTGGTATTGCACGACGCGCTGATCGAAGAAGCGATGCTTGCGCTCGCGCCGACTGCGCGCTTGATCGGCGTCGGCAAGCGGTGCGGCAAGCATTCGAGTGCCCAGCATTTCATCAACAAGCAACTGGTCGACGCGGCGCTGCAGCATGACATCGTCGTGCGATTGAAGGGCGGTGACCCGATGCTGTTCGGCCGCGCGGATGAAGAAATGCGCGCGCTCGAAGCCGCTGGAATTGAGTATGAAGTTGTTCCGGGCGTCACCGCGGCGCTGGCGAGTGCGGCGACCCTGAAGCGCTCGTTGACGCT
>CAWUJR010000449.1:0-3640 GCA_963922375.1 uncultured Robbsia sp. | reverse complement strand
GACGAGCAGCCCGGCGGCAGTTCATGCACCACCGCCTGCCACTGGCCGCGCGCCCGTTGCGCGGGTCAAGCCCGGTCAGCGCTTTGCCTATAGCGCACCGCCGGGATCCGCCGACGGGCTGTTGATCGCGCGCTATTTTCTGGAACATCACCAAAAGGCGTCCGACACGGGTGGATTCGCCACGCTGGCCGTCGTCTGCGCAAGCGCACTGGATGCGCAGCGCCTTAGCGTCGAAATCCCTTATTTCGCGCCGGCGCTGCGGGTGCGACTGCTGCCAGATTGGGAAACGCTGCCATACGACTCGTTCTCGCCGCATCAGGATTTGATCTCGGAGCGGCTGGCGACGCTACACGACCTTGGCGAAGGCCGTTGCGACATCGTCATTGTGCCGGCCACGACGGCTACCTATCGGATGCCGCCGGCATCGTTCATGGCCGCCTACACGTTCGAATTTACACAAGGCGAGAAACTCGACGAGGCGAAATTGCGCGCGCAGTTGGTGCTCGCGAGCTATGAACACGTGAGCCAGGTCATGCGACCAGGCGAATATTGCGTGCGCGGCAGCCTGATCGATCTCTTCCCGATGGGCTCGGCATTGCCCTACCGTATCGATCTGTTCGACAACGAGGTCGATTCGATTCGGGCATTCGACCCGGACAGTCAGCGCAGCCTTTACCCGGTGCGCGAGGTCCGACTGCTGCCAGGACGGGAGTTCCCATTCGACGAGGCAGCCCGTACCGCCTTCCGGCGCCGCTGGCGCGAGGTGTTCGAGGGCGATCCGAGCCGCTCGACGCTCTATCGCGATATCGGCAACGGCGTGCCGCCCGGCGGCATCGAGTACTATCTGCCGTTGTTCTTCGATGAAACGGCGACTTTCCTCGACTATCTGCCGCAGGCAGCTCAACTGGTGCTCGTCGGCGATATTGAAGCCGCCATCAGCCGCTTTACCGCCGACACGCGCCAACGCCACGGATTCCTGTCGCATGACCGCGAACGTCCGATCCTCGATCCATCGCGGCTGTTCTTAAGTGCGGAAGAATTCTTCACGCTCGCGAAACCGTACGCCAGGTTGACGCTGACCGGCGACGCACCGACCCCGTCGACGCCGGACGCGTTAGCCGCAGTCCAGGAACCGCTTGCCGAGGCCGATGCGTCGATATCGTCCACGCCGGCCCCGACGTCGCCGAAAGCATCAAAAGCGTCGACATCGCCTGCGCCGTTTGCGACCGCCCTGCCAGCCCTATCGGTCGATCGACGCGCCGACGACCCGGTTGCTGCGTTACGCGCCTATGTCGCCGATACGCAGCGGCGCGTGTTCCTGGCAGCCGAATCGGCGGGCCGCCGCGAGACGATCGCGCAAATGCTGAACGATGCGGGCCTGCGCCCGACGCTGATCGACGATTTCGCCAGTTTCCAGGCCGCCGACGCACAGTTTGCGCTGGGCATGGCGCCGCTTGCCAGTGGCTTTGCCCTCCCCGGCGAACAGATTGCGCTGTTGACTGAAACCGAGCTTTACGGCCAGATCGCACGCCGCACCGGCCGTCGTCGCCAGGAGCAGGCGAGTTCGGTCGATTCGATGGTGCGGGACCTGTCCGAACTGAAGATCGGCGACCCGGTCGTCCACAGTCAGCATGGCATCGGCCGTTATATGGGCCTGATGTCGATGGACATGGGCGAAGGCGAAACCGAATTTCTGCATCTCGAATACAACGGCGCCAGCAAATTGTATGTGCCGGTGTCGCAACTGCACGTGATCTCACGCTATAGCGGCGCCGATCCGGAAACGGCACCGCTGCACGCGCTGGGCTCCGGGCAATGGGAAAAAGCGAAGCGCAAGGCCGCGATGCAGATTCGCGACACCGCGGCAGAACTGCTGAATCTGTATGCACGCCGGGCACTGCGCGAAGGCCATGCGTTCGAATTGTCGCCGCGCGACTATGAGACCTTCGCCGAGACGTTCGGCTTCGAGGAGACACCGGACCAAGCCGCGGCCATCGCGGCAGTCATCGCCGATATGACCGCCGGGCGACCGATGGACCGGCTGGTCTGCGGCGACGTCGGTTTCGGCAAGACCGAGGTGGCATTACGCGCCGCGTTCATCGCGGTGATGGGGGGCAAGCAGGTCGCGTTGCTGTGCCCGACGACGCTATTGGCCGAACAGCATTTTCAGACCTTCTCGGACCGGTTCTCGCAATGGCCGATCCGAATTGCGGAGCTGTCGCGCTTCAAGACCGGCAAGGAAACCACGGCGGCGCTGCAGGCGATGGCTGACGGCACCGTCGACATCGTCATCGGCACGCATAAGCTGTTGTCCGGCGATGCGAAGTTCAAGCGTCTGGGTCTGGTGCTGATCGATGAGGAACATCGCTTTGGCGTACGCCAGAAGGAAGCATTGAAGGCGTTGCGGGCGGAAGTCGATATGCTTGCGCTGACGGCTACGCCGATTCCTCGCACGCTCGGCATGGCGCTCGAAGGACTGCGCGACTTCTCGGTGATCGCGACTGCGCCGCAAAAGCGCCTCGCGATCAAGACGTTCGTGCGACGCGAAGAGGACAGCGTCATTCGCGAAGCGATGCTGCGCGAGTTGAAACGCGGCGGCCAAGTGTATTTCCTGCATAACGAAGTCGAGACGATCGAAAATCGGCGCGCGATGCTCGAAGCGTTGGTCCCAGAAGCGCGTATCGTCGTCGCGCACGGTCAGATGCATGAGCGCGAGCTCGAACGTGTAATGCGCGACTTCACCGGGCGGCGGTTCAATGTGCTGCTCTGTACGACCATCATCGAAACCGGGATCGACGTGCCGACCGCGAACACGATCCTGATTCATCGCGCCGACCGCTTCGGCCTCGCCCAATTGCATCAACTACGCGGACGCGTCGGTCGCTCGCATCACCAGGCCTATGCCTATCTGCTGGTGCGTGATGTCGACAGCCTGACCAACCAGGCGACGCGTCGACTCGAGGCCATCCAACAAATGGAGGAGCTGGGTTCGGGCTTCTATCTGGCCATGCACGATCTGGAAATCCGGGGTGCCGGCGAGGTGCTCGGCGATAAGCAATCCGGCGAAATCCACGAAATCGGCTTCCAGCTTTATACCGATATGCTGAGCGATGCAGTCAATGCGCTGAAAGCGGGACGCGAACCGGATCTGACCGCGCCGCTAGCCGCGACGACCGAAATCAATCTGCACGTGCCGGCGATTTTACCGTCCGATTATTGCCCCGATGTGCAGGAGCGACTCTCGCTCTATAAGCGACTGGCGAATTGCGAGACACCGGAAGCGATCGATACCGTGCATGAAGAGTTGATCGATCGTTTCGGCAAACTCCCGGCGCAAGCGCAGGCATTGGTGGAAACGCATCGGCTTCGGCTGGACGCCAAGCCGCTGGGTATTTCGAAAATTGATGCATCGGAAACGCTGATCGCGTTGCAGTTCATTCCGAATCCGCCGATCGACGCGATGCGCATCATCACGATGGTGCAAAAAAATCGCCATATCAAATTGGCGGGACAGGATAAGCTGCGCATAGAGACGCGCAGTCCTGATTTGAACGTACGCGTGGCGACGTTGAAAGAAACGCTGCGCGCGCTCGGCGCGGACGGCTCGTGGCTGGACAATATGGTGAGCTCTAGGCCCAGG
>CAWUJR010000448.1:0-3650 GCA_963922375.1 uncultured Robbsia sp. | reverse complement strand
GGAATGCCCGTTGACGTGTGCCTGCCCCACCTGCCGGCTGGCGCGACTTGCTCCCGCACTGCTACCGCAGGCAGACAGCCACGCAGTCAGCATGGAGACGACGATGCCCCGTCCGTCCAATTCGACCCTCCCCTCTGCGGCGCCGTATGCCGCGCGCCATCCCCGGTTTCGTTCCCGCGCCACCGACACGTCCGATATTTCCTGCGCTGTCGACGTTCCCGACGCTTCTCACACTGTCGACTCATCCAGCGCCCTCCCCTTGCCCATCGCTTCGATGCGCGCTTTTGCGCCCGCCGCAGCGGCGCTACGGTCTTACGCTACGCCAGCGGCAGCGCCACCATCGACCGACATCCCCCTCGTTCAAGGCGCTCATGCCTACCGTATTCACCGCTTCGGCGGTACCGACACCATGTTGCTCGAAGGCGTACCGCTGCCGGTGCCGGCCCCGGGCGAGGCCATCGTCAGGGTGGACGCCGCGAGCGTCAATCCGGTCGACTTCAAGATCCGCCGGGGCCACTACGCGCTGGTCGGCGACGACCAACTTCCCTATGTTCTCGGCCGCGACTTTGCCGGCGTGATCGAATCGATCAACGGCGAAGGCGCGGGCCTATCGGCAGGCGATCGGGTGTTCGGCATGTTGAGCGTCGATCGCGGCACCTACGCGAACCGGGTATTGGCGAAAATTGGCGAAATGACCCATCAACCAATGCGCTTGAGTGCGATCGAAGCAGCCGCCGTCCCGCTGGCCGCTCTCACCGCGTGGCAGGGCCTGTTCGACCAGGGACGGCTGCAAGCGGGGCAAACCGTGTTGATTCACGCGGCGGCCGGCGGTGTGGGCCACTTTGCCGTTCAGTTCGCGAAGGCGCACGGCGCGCGCGTGATCGCCACCGCCTCCGGCGACGGGGTCGATCTGGTACGCAGTCTCGGTGCGGATCGGGTGATCGACTATCGACGCGACCGCTTCGAAGCCGTCGCCGGCCCCGTGGATCTGGTCTACGATTTGATCGGTGGCGAGACGCTGCAACGCTCTTGGGAGCTGATCCGGGAAGGCGGCACATTGATTTCCGCGCTCGACGATCCGTCCGAGGAAGAAGCGGAACGTCGCGGCGTGCGGGCACTGCGCTATATGGCGCACCCTAGCGTCGCGCAGCTTGACGAGATCCGCGAATGGATCGACGCGGGACGGCTCCGGGTGATCGTGCAGCAAGTCTTCTCGTTTGCCGACGCCGTTGCCGCCCATCGATTGGTTGAAGGCGGCCATGTGCACGGCAAGGTGGTGCTCGACCTATCCGGGCATCATTGATCCGCTCACTTACTCATCGATATGCGCGACGAGCGGCAAATGGTCGGAGGCGCGACGCGCGAGCGGCGTGCGATGCACGGCGACCCGTACCAGCCGTTCGCGCGGCCGCACCCAGATTCGATCCAGTGCGAAGATCGGTAGACGCGCGGGAAAGGTCAAAGGCGCGGTGGTGCGTTGGAAATGGCTCACCAGCCAGCGCAGCGAGCGCCCCCACAGGAACCACTCGTTGAGATCGCCGGTCAGGATCACTGGCATTTCACGCGTATCGAACGCCGCGAGCAGTTGTCGCACCTGACTGCGGCGCTCCGCAGCGCTCAAACCCAGATGCGTCGCGATGAAACGGATCGGGTGACCGTTGCAGTCGATGTCCGCATCCAGCGCGCCGCGGGGCTCACGTGAGCCGAAAGAAAGATCCAGCGATCGCGCTGCGAGGACCGGATATCGACTCAACACCGCATTACCGAAGCGCCGCTGCGGGGAGATCATTGTCGCCCCTTCGGCCGCGTGGAACCCCGTGCGCACCTTCAGATAGTGCAGGACGTCGGGACTCTGCTCTCCGCCCAACGGCACCTCTTGCAAAGCGATCACATCCGCGTCGATCTCGTCGAGCACATCGGCAATGCGTTCCGGCGAACAGCATCCGTCGCTGCCCACCGCACCGTGGATATTGTAGGTCGCGATCTTCAGCGGCCAGGGCGAGTGGTGCTGCGCGCGAAGCTCCGCTCGGTCGATCGCGTCGCCGGTGATCGGCAAAGCGGGCACGTCGCGCAGGTTCGTCTCGGAGGCCGGCGTGCGGGTGGGCGTCTGCGCGCGGATCGACAGGTGGGCGTCGCCCGCCCCTTCCTTTGCGGGAAACGTGATGGGGAGATCGCTGCGGGTATCTATCGTTCAGCTCCTGGCATACGGTGTCGATCGCGCATTCGCGAGCGGCACCTTCTTGCGCTTCTCGCGGGATTTGAAGAAACGTTGCAATATGACGGACAGCAGAACCAATGCCACGCCGATCAGCGCCAGGATAGCGAACGACCCGATCGTCGGATGGCGTATGGCCTGAGCCAATTGGTGCGCAAACGTCACCGTGATCGCGATGCCTGGTCCCATGCCGATCAACGTCCCCAGCAAATAATCGCGGATGCCGATCTGCGATGCGCCGGCGATGACATTGACGACGGTGAACGGTGCGACCGGCAGCACGCGCAGCACCACCATCGCCACCAAGCCCCGCTCGGCAAGTCGCTCGGACAAGCGATTGACACGTGGCCCGGCCAGGCGTCGGACCGTGTCGCGCCCCAACCAGCGGCCCGCCCAGTAGGTGAGCGTGGCGCTGGCCATCGTACCGGTCAATGCATAGACACCGCCTTCGACCGCACCGAATGCGATACCGGTCGCCGCAATCATTAAGGTGATGGGCACCGATATCAGGCCACCGACCATATACGCCATCACGATGATGACCGGGCTGAATGGCAGTGCCGCCAAACGCTCGGTAAGATGCGTCAAGACCGACACGCTGAGGTAGTGCGCGAGCGGCGTCCAGCGCCACAACGCTGTCACGCCAGCGATCAACAACGCGAGGAGCCCGAGCGCTGCATATCGGCCGCTCAACGGCCGATGCCGCTCCTCTTGCACGAATTGCGATACGAGTTCCTCGGCGGCGATCGGTGTTTCCGGATCGATTACCGCTTCGCCCGGCACCAAGCGATCGACGTCGGGGGTCACGGTCGGATCATGCGGCTCCATCGTTCGGGGACGGCCGCGGAGTGCTTCGATGGTGGCGATCAGCGAACGGGTGTGCTCCAACGATTGCGCGACTTCCGCTTCCGAAGCGCCCAGATGCTCGGCCAATAAACGATTGCGCATTCCCGCAATCGCGTGGCGCACCCGTTCATCGTTCGCGCCGTCAAGCGCGACATTGCATTCGGTATCCAGCACCATCGAACGATTATTCAAATTGGCCGAACCCACGAACAAGAGGTCGTCGTCGACGAACATCACTTTGCTGTGAACATTCACACAATCTTTTCCCAAGCCGGGTACCTGGGGGCAATACATCCGATAGCGATGACCGGGCGTGAACGGCCGGGCAACGGCATCGACTGCGTCGTTGGCTGCGGTAGGCGCATCAGCGTTCGCATCGGGGACCGGCTTGATGGCATCGGTTGCGCCCGTGCCTGCGGCGGGATGTGCGGCAGCGGTTGCCGGTAAGTCCGGCGCGATGTCGGCGCGATCGGCCGTATCATCCCCGCTCGCATCTGCCGCCTTCAATTCGCGATGCAGACGGGCGCGCAGCACGCCCATCGTCAGCTCCTGCAACCCCCCCCCCTCGACCCGGCGCGACAGGATCACG
>CAWUJR010000447.1:0-3652 GCA_963922375.1 uncultured Robbsia sp. | reverse complement strand
GACCGGCTTTTTCGGCCACGCGGAGGCGAGTGACGCGGCGACTAGCGTCGACGCCGAAGCGCCAGCGAGCCACGTCGTGCGCACACGACCGAAGGTGCTATTGTTGTGGGCATCGCAGACCGGCAACGTCGAATCGCTGGTCGACGACTACGCGACGAAATTGGTGGCGGCCGGATGCGATCTTCGTGTGGGATGCATGGCCGATTATGCATCGAACCTACCGGGACTTTTCTCCGGAATAGCGTACGCGTTGTTCATGACCAGTACGTTTGGCGACGGCGATCCGCCCGACAATGCGCAAGGGTTTTGGTCCGCCTTATCGCCCCCGTTACCGCCCGCGTTGCCGAGCCTCGATGGACTGCCATATGCCGTCCTGGCGTTCGGTGACCGCAATTACGAGCAATTCTGCGGCTTTGGTGTCAAGCTTGACGCAAAGATGCGCGAGCTTGGCGCGGTGCCGTTCCTCGCACGTCAAGACTGCGATGCGGACTTCGAGTCCGACGGACGTGCATGGCTGGCGCGTGTGGTCACGCATATCGGCAACGGCGACGCCAACGCCAACGGCATTGCCTCGCCGACGATACAAGCGGCTCTGCTCGGAACGGCGACGCGGTCGCTGAGCGTCGCCTCGAAGCACCGTCCCGTTCGCGCACGCTTGCTCGCGAACCGTCGTTTGAACCAATCGGGCAGTGAGAAGGAAACGCGTCATCTCGCGCTGTCGATTGCGGCGTCCGGGCTCGCTTACGAGGTAGGTGATGCGCTCGGCGTGTGGCCAGTCAATTGCCCCGAACTCGTCGCCGAGATCCTGTCGTGCTGTGGCATCGATGCCGCAGCGCAAGTCGATGTTCCCGTCCACGGCGCGATGCGCGTCGACGATGCACTGACCCACCATTTCGAGATCGCAACACCGACGCACGAATTATTGGCTTACGTAGCCACGCATGCTGCCTCCAGCCCGGTCGTCACTGCTGCCACTGCTGCTGTTCTGCCAGAGGGCGGCTGTAGCGGTGGCGACGATGCGGTATCGCTGGTGGGTTTATTGGCGGCTGAGCGCAAGGAGGACCTGAAACGGTGGCTTTGGGGAAAGCAGATCGCCGACGTGTTGCATGCGTATCCGCTAACTTGCTCCGCCGCAGTGCTGATCGGATTATTAAAGCCGCTGCAACCCCGTCTCTATTCGATTGCATCCAGTCCACTGGCCCACGCGGGCGAGGTACATTTGACGATATCGACGGTTCGTTACAGCAGTGGACGCAGATTGCGCAACGGCGTGTCATCCGCGTTCCTTGCAGATCGCGCGCAATCGAGCGGCGTATCCATTTTTGTGCAGCGGAGCAGTCATTTTCATCCGCCGTCCGACGGCAATTTGCCGATCATCATGATCGGACCCGGTACCGGCGTCGCGCCATTTCGGGCGTTTCTGCACGATCGTCAGGCGCGCGGCAGTCACGGCGCGAACTGGCTTTTCTTCGGCGAACAACGTGCGGCGACCGACTATTATTATCGGGAAGAATTTGAAAGTATGGTGGCCGCAGGCTTATTGACACGACTCGATCTGGCATTCTCCCGTGATCAGCTTCAAAAGGTTTATGTCCAGGATCGAATGCGCGAAAAGGGTGACGCGCTCTGGGCGTGGATAAAGGCGGGCGCGTACATTTATGTGTGCGGCGACGCGAGTCGTATGGCAAAGGACGTGGACGCGGCGTTGAAAGCCATTGTCGCCGAGCACGGTAGCATGTCCATCGAGGATGCCCATGCGTTCGTGAATGCAATGAGCCGCGAGAAACGCTATCTGAGAGACGTTTATTAACGCTAATGGCGGAATCCAGTCGTGTAAGCAATTGTTAATTTTGCAACAAAAGTGTTCCGATGGATGCTTTCACCGAGTAAGCGATACGTCCTAAATCGATGATATAGGTAGTGGGAAATCGCTCAATTCACGACGAAAATTCCTCTGAAATTCAGTTGGTTAATCCTCCGACACGAATAGTCTGAGCTAGCAAAATGCCGAATGTCGGTTTCATACAATTATTTTGAAAATCCACTAATTTTTCTTATCGCTGCGGACAAAACTAGATGGCACCACTGGCTTGGTTTAGAATGCTTCCCATCGCTTCCGATAAGACGATGCAATACCGAATTCATTAACTAAGCCAATTAGGGGACAATCATGAGTGATTTGCAAAAATTGCTGAAGCAGAAACAAGAGTTGGACCAGCGTATTGCCGCAACCCGTGCAGCTGAAAAAGATGCCGTGATTGCCGACATCAAAGAAAAGATCGCGTTGTTGGGCTTGACCGCTTCGGACCTGGGACTGCAAGCTCGGGCCGGGCGTCCTGCCGGCAAGACCGCGCCGCGCACCGTTGCGCCGCAGTTTCGCGATCCGGTCAGCGGTGCCACCTGGTCCGGGCGCGGTAAGCCGCCGAAGTGGATCGCAGGCAAAGACCGTACCGAATTCGCGCTGTAAGCTCTGTCGTGCTTTAGCGGCGTCCTCAGCGGCCAGCTAAATGGCCCGAATGGCGCCGCTGCGGGAATAATGAATCGTCTACCGAGATGTCGCCGTCCCTTCCTTCGCGCATCCTCCTCTCGTTCCTTCGCTTTTGGCACCGCTGCGCGTTTTTCAATTGACTTTAGCGAAACGTTTGCATCGGCGCGAGCCATAATCTGTTCCTATCCCCATCGACTTAACACCCCTTTTCAGATCTGACTGCTGAAGCGAAGTCGCAGGGCGTGCATCGCCCCACGATTGCCGTTCGGCATCACGCCGGCAATGCAGCATTATCCAATAGATGTGACGTCACTTCTGCCGCCAATGCGGGTCCCACGCTCATGCCCACGCCGCTATGCATGACAACACCGGTGGTGCCCCCTGCGGCGCGCACGATAGAAAACGGCTGGCCGGTCGTGCCGTTCGATGCCCCATAAACCCCTTGCCAGCGCTCGACCACGCGTATCGGCGTGCGAAAGGTTTGTTCCACGAGCGACGCCAATAGCGCATCGACTTCTTCTGTATTAAATGGAGAGGCGTCGTCACCATACTCATGCGAGTCGCCAATGATCAGATCGCCATATGGCGTTGGACTGGCGAGAAGATGAATGCCGTGATCGAGCAGTGCCGGTTCCCGCGCGGCTACTTCGGCGCGTAGCGCCGTGGCTTCCGGCAAATCGGAAAACGCACCGTAGTGCAGGCAACTCAATCCCGTTAATACCGCGTGATCGAGTGCCAGCGGCGCATCTAAGCGCACGCGCAGCATCTGGAGCCTGCAGACGCGTGGCTTTAGCGCCGTCAGTTCGTCGGCGAGCAACGTCTGATAATCGTGGCCGCCGCATACCACCACATGATCCGCTTGCCATTCGCCCGCGGTGGTGTAAACGCGGCCGGCATCGATATGTTTGACGAGCGTACCGAATTGGAACCGGACGCCAAGCGATGCGGCTAGATGCGCAATCAGCGCCGGTATCGCTTCGCGCGAATACACTTGAAGGTCTTCGCGCCCGAGCAATGCTGCATGATGATGCTGAAAACGCCCGTCGTAGCGCGATTGCAGCGCTTTCGCGTCCAATAGCGTCACGTCATAGCCGTCTGTTTTTGCCCGGGTCTCAGCGAAGTGGGTCAACAGTTGCGCTTCAATCGGCGTGCGCGCCATCAGCA
>CAWUJR010000446.1:0-3657 GCA_963922375.1 uncultured Robbsia sp. | reverse complement strand
ACGCCGCCCGCGGCCAGATTGCCCCGGATTTCGGTGCCTTGCGGCACGCGGGCGAGCGCGAACGGTACCGGCTTGCCGCCGATCAACAAAATGCGCTTGTCGCCGTCCTTGATCTCGGGAATGAAACGCTGCGCCATGATCGTGCGCGCGCCGTTGTCGCCGAGCGTCTCGATGATCGAGCCGAGATTCATTGCATCGGCCTTCACGCGGAAGATACCCATGCCGCCCATACCGTCGAGCGGCTTCAGGATCACGTCGCCGTGTTCCGCATGAAAGCGGCGAATGCGCTCGGCGCTTCGCGTGACCAGCGTCGGTGCGACGAACTGCGGAAACTCGCCGATCGCCAGTTTTTCCGAATGATCGCGAATCGCCTGCGGCTTGTTGAAGATACGTGCGCCCGCACGCTCGGCGATCTCCAGCAGCCAGGTGGCCGTCACATACTCGAGATCGAACGGCGGATCCTTGCGCATCAGCACCGCGTCGAATGCGCTCAGTGGCAGCGCGTCAGGCTCGCCGGCACGATACCAGTCGTGCTGCTGATCGCCCACCATATCGATCGCGCGCACCGATGCCGACACGACGCCCCCTTCATACGCGAGCTCATGGGGTTCGCACGCATACAGCTGATGACCGCGCGACGCCGCCTCGGACATCATCGTGTAGGTCGTGTCCTTGTAGATCTTGAAGGTGTCCAGCGGATCGGCGATAAACAGGAATTTCATCGGTTCGGCCAAGGCGAGTGAGAGGAAGATCTGAAGACGTATCCAAAAGCAGGGGCGAGCCGCGCAAGCTGACTGCAGGCTTCGAACCGCGGGGATCAAACCGCGGGAACCGAACCCTAGCGTCAGACCTGGATCGCTTCCGGATCGGTTTTTTCGAGCTCGATCGATGCCGCCAGCAATGACAGTCGCGCGACCACGCCGTACAGATAGAAGCGGTTCGGCGGTGCACCGTTGCCGCCTCTGCCGTGCGAGTCCGGCAGCGCTGCGTGCTCGAACGACAGCGGCACGAACTGCATCCCCGGCGCATTCAAGTTTTCGTCGCGCTCACGACCATGGTGGACGCGGTAGAAACCGCCCACCACATAGCGATCGATCATGTACACCACCGGTTCAGCCACCGCGTCCTGCACACGCTCGAACGTCGGCACGCCCTCCTGCACGATCACATCATGCACTTCCAGGCCTTCCTTGCCGATGCTCATCTTGTTGCGCTCGCGGCGGTTCAAACCGGCCACCTCGGACGCATCGTGCACAGTCATCACGCCCATGCCATAAGTGCCCGACGCCGACTTCACAACCACGTACGGCTTCTCGCTGATGCCGTATTCACGATATTTTTTCGCGACCTTTTTCAGCACCGCATCGATGCTATCGGCCAACCGTTCCTCACCGATCCGTTCCTGGAAATCCACATCGTTGACCCGCGCAAAATACGGATTCAGCATCCATGGATCCACATCGACCATCTTCGCGAAGCGCTTCGCCACGTCGTCGTAACACGCGAAATGGTTCGACTTGCGGCGCACGCCCCACCCAGCGTGCAGCGGCGGCAACAGATATTGTTCGTTCAGATTGCTCAACACCTTCGGCACACCGGCCGACAGATCGTTGTTCAACAGGATCGAACACGGATCGAAATTGCGCAGTCCCAGGCGACGCGGCATGCGTTCGAGCGGTTCGAAAATGAGCTGCTGGCCGTCCGGCAACGTCACGGTGACCGGGTCCTCGAGTTCCTCATCCAGCGAACCGATGCGCACATTCAGTCCTGCCTGGCGCATGATCGACGACAGGCGCGCCAGGTTTTCGAGATAAGAACGGCTGGGATTGCCGGCCTCCGGAATCAACAGCAGATTCTTCGCGTCGGGGCAGATCTTCTCGATCGCGGCCATCGCGGCCTGCACGGCCAGCGGCAGCACTTCGGGCGGGAGATTATTGAAGCCGCCCGGGAAAAGATTGGCGTCCACCGGCGCGAGCTTATAGCCCGCGTTGCGCAGATCGACCGAACAGTAGAACGGTGGCGTATGCTCCTGCCATTCCAGCCGAAACCAGCGCTCGATCGCCGGTGTGGCGTCAAGTATCTTCTGCTCGAGTTCAAGCAGAGGGCCGTTCAGCGCGGTAACAAGATGCGGAACCATTAATATCTCGCGGGCGTTCTAATTGCAGGATTGTATATGTCTCGCCGGCCGGAGGACAAATCATGTCAGCGCGCGTCTGGCGATCTGCGGCGGCATCGGCTGTCCGGGGGCCAGGGTTTAAGGCCAGTTGTGGCAGATGGGGGCGGACAGCCCGAATTTCAAGAGCGAAAAAAAGCCCGCCATCAAGGCGGGCCAACATCGCTACTATCGAAGTCAGGCCGCCGTCCGGTCGAAGCCGGACACGGGCGGCCTGAAAACACGTTACTCCACGTGTTCGCCGTGCAACACGACGTCCAAACCTTCGCGTTCTTCGTCTTCCGTTACGCGCAGACCGATCACCACATCGACGATCTTCAGAATGACGAAAGTCAGCACGCCGCTGTAAACCAGCGTCGTGACCACGCCCTTCAATTGAGTCAGGAAGTTACCGTCGCTGCCACCGATCGTCGGCACCACGAACACGCCGGTGAGCAGCGCGCCGATGATACCGCCGATACCGTGCACACCGAATGCATCCAGCGAGTCATCGTAGCCAAGCTTGTTCTTCAACCAGCTGGACGACCAGAAGCAGACCACACCGGCAACGATCCCGATGACCAATGCACCCATCGCGTTGACGAAGCCCGACGCCGGCGTAATGGCAACCAGACCTGCCACTGCACCCGAAGCGATACCCAGCACCGACGGCTTGCCACGCGTAATCCACTCAGCAAAGATCCAACCCAGCGCAGCAGCAGCCGTTGCGATTTGCGTGGTCATCATCGCGAACCCGGCACGACCGTCGGCGGCGACAGCCGAACCGGCGTTGAAGCCGAACCAGCCTACCCACAACAGCGCCGCACCGATCAGCGTCAGCACCAGATTGTGCGGTGCCATCACTTCGCGGCCATAGCCGACACGCTTACCGAGAACCAGTGCGCAGACCAGACCGGCAATACCGGCGTTGATATGCACCACGGTACCGCCTGCGAAGTCGAGCACGCCCGATGCCGCCAGCCAGCCGGTCGGTTCCCAGACCATATGGGCCATCGGCGCGTAGACGATGATCGACCAGAGCACCGAGAACACCAGCATCGCCGAAAACTTCATCCGGTCAGCAAACGCGCCGGTGATCAGTGCCGGCGTGATGATCGCGAACGTCATCTGGAACATCATGAACACCGATTCCGGAATCGTCGGCGCCAGATGGCTGACGGTCAGCGTCGTCGCGTTCGTGCCCTTTACGTAGTCCATCCCGTTCAGGAATACGCGCGAGAAGCCGCCCATGAAGCCGCTGCCCGGCGTGAATGCCAAGCTATAGCCAATCACCATCCAGACGATCGTGACCGCACAGGTGATGGCGAAGCTTTGCATCATCGTCGCCAGCACGTTCTTTTTGCGGACCATGCCGCCGTAGAACAATGCCAGACCCGGGATCGTCATCAACAGCACGAGACCCGTCGAGGTCAACATCCAAGCGGTATCGCCGCCTGAAATCTTCGACGAATCCACCGAGAACGGTGCGGTGGGCGCTGCCGGCG
>CAWUJR010000445.1:0-3664 GCA_963922375.1 uncultured Robbsia sp. | reverse complement strand
GTGGCATCACGCTGCCAAACCACGCGCTGCTGATGGTTGCAGAGGACTTCGGCACTCCGGCACGGGTTTTTCCGAGACCGATCGATGCGGGCATTGACCGCACCCGGATATCGAGGGAATGACGGCGTCCCTGCTGGCCCGCTTCGGATCCGACCCGCAGTCTATCGCGCGCAGCATATTGGCCCCGCCCGCCCGACTTCATCGTCGTCGGTTTTGTTGATCTGCGATCGGTCTTGCTCGCACTATTACTCATCTAATATGGAAACCGTCTTTACCGTATTAATTTTATTGGTCGCTGTGGGGGTATCCGGACTCTCTGTTAGAGGCATACCGTTCAAACTACCGTTACCGCTGATTCAAATCGCAATCGGCGCTGCTCTAGCGTGGCCAGGGTTCGGATTGCATGTCACATTCGAGCCCGATTTGTTTATGCTGTTATTCATTCCCCCGTTGTTGTTCGCGGATGGTTGGCGCATTCCGAAGCGTGAGTTTTTTAAGCAGCGAAACGCGATTCTGATGCTCGCGCTCGGATTGGTTTTCCTCACCGTCGTGGCCTTAGGCTATTTCGTTCACTTTTTGATTCCGGCCATCCCGCTCCCCGTCGCCTTTGCCCTTGCAGCGGTGCTCTCGCCAACCGACGCGGTGGCTCTATCGGGAATCGCGCCCAAAGGAGCCATCCCCTCTCATTTAATGCAAATTCTTGAGGGCGAGGCCCTAATGAATGACGCATCGGGATTGGTCGCGTTAAAGTTCGCGACTGCAGCCGCGCTCACAGGTATGTTTTCACTACGGGCGGCGTCAATTAGTTTCGTCATCATCGCAGCGGGCGGCCTGGTCGTTGGGTCAATTGTCGGGTGGTTGTGCAGTGTCGTACTCACTCGTTTGACGCAGTCCTCGGAAGAGGATGATCCAGCGGCCGGCATCATCATGACGTTGCTTATTCCCTTTGCGGCATACCTCTGCGCAGAGCGGATGGGCTGCTCAGGAATATTGGCAGCAGTTTCCGCCGGCATGATGATGAACTGGCGGAGCCTTCGCACGGACGTACCGACGGTGGCACGGTTGCGTATGCGTAGTACCTGGGCGATGATCGAATTTGTCTTCAACGGAATGACCTTCGTCTTACTTGGGCTTCAATTTCCCCATACGATCGGCACGGTTGTTTTTGCAAGGGGTGCGGCGGGCTACTCCCATCTGTGGCTCTTGCTAGGTTATGTGAGCGCTGTGATGATGGGACTCCACACGCTGCGTTTCGCGTGGATCTGGCTCCTTCGCTGGGTCGCAAGCCGAAAGGCGGCGGTGAGCGGTGTGGTGAATGCTGTCCCGGGGTGGCGCACTGTTGGTGTGATGACAATAGGCGGTGTACGTGGTGCCGTCACCTTGGCCGGCATTCTTTCATTACCTCTCGTCCTCAACGATGGCACTCCGGTGCCAGGCCGAGAGCTGGCTATATTCATAGCATCAGGGACGATTTTGATGTCTTTGTTAATTGGCGTAGTGGGCTTGCCGTTAACGCTGCGTGGTGTAGCTACTGAAAATAAGGAGTTGGCGGAGGAGGAGCGGTATGCTCGCGCGGAAGCGGCCCATGCGGCAATCCGCGCGTTAAATGAGTCGCATGAAAAACTCACTGCGGGACTTGACGAAGCATCCTCTGCGCGGGTCGCGGATAGCTTTGCGAGAGTTATGGATCTTTACCGACGCCAATTGGCATTATCCGATGACAAACAGACCCTGCGCGAAGCAGCCCACCTGGGGGAGCGTATGGACACGGCACTAAGAACGACAGCGCTAAGAGCGCAACGACATACCCTCTTCAAACTGCGCCGCAGTCAAAAGATCAACGACGAGACATTGAATAAACTGTTGAGTGAAATCGATTTGGCAGACGCAGCAATTTTTACTCGCACGAGGAATCGGGGCCCGGTTGAACACGACTAATGGCGCTATCAAACATAGGTTTTTTCCCGGAAAAGGCGTTCTTTTTTGGGGTCTTTCGCAACAATGCAACGGATCGATAATGTCATTCGGGACGAGGTCCATGGTGCAGCGTTTTCCGTGATCACTCGTTAAGTCACTTGGCCGCTGCATTAACTTGGCTTTGAGGCGATCGCCTCATCAACCAACATGCGAAACCGACCGGATTTTCGCCTAAAAACCACAGGGCTCAAACGCAGGGACTACCGCGAGCGGTTTTAGAAACTCGGTCGGATGACCGCCGCATCCGGGGGGGGCGCAGAGTCGGCCAAAAGGGACGTTCGTCCACCCGGCAGCTGATGACCACGAGTGGCCGAACAACAGACATCGAGGTTAAACTTCTGCGCAGGGTATGGGAGAGTCCCAGATCGGCCGAGAAGAGACGGTCGATACCGAGGTACAGGTCGCAGAAGATCACTGCTGGTTACTCATATAGCAACCGATATTGCGGGAGACGATGAGCCACGACGAACTCCTTCAAATTACTCGGCAACTTTCACCGGTCGATGTATGTGCGGAACTTCTTGCCCTCGGCAGTGTTGAATATAGCTATACCCCAAAGTTAAGCATCACACTAGAGCTTGGCGAGTCAGAAGGAACGCTTGCTGACACGGGGCGAGGAATGAGATTCACGCCAGATACCGGCGATACGATCGCACATGCCGAACGGGCTCTTACCGGTTTCTACCCGTGCCTTCCTTCAGGCCCAGAATTCGCGGCGAGCCTGCGTGAACTGATCTGGCGAGATCATGGCTCGCTAGGCCCGTCAGTGGTCAACGTTGCCTGCGCCTTATTGCAGTTCACCAGCAAGAGAGATGGCGAGGTGCGGTCGCAGAGCTACGCCTATGGAGTGCGGCCTTGGCGCCGGCCCGGGTAAGCGTTGCGTCGATTCCTGCCGCTCGGTCGAGCACGTCACGCGCCAGGGCGATGAGGCGCCCAGAGCACGCTCGATGAGCGCGTTCTTCAACGCGGCGGACAGGTCTTCGATCGAACCTGCCGTCATCGGGCCTGACGCCAATTGGTCGATCAGCCCTTTAGGGATTGACGGCAGTCCGCGTGGCAATGTCTTGGATTTGCATGGCATAGCGGCTCCATTTCCATTTGGTAGCCTCACACGCAAAATTCCTGACAGTCCCTCGTACTCGCGCAAATGCTTCGACAAGCATTGATGTAATCGCTCCCACTCGCTTGCTTCGTCCCATTCATGCAGCTCTCGCAGCATGTCATACCGCTCTCAAAGTCGAGTTCAGTAGGCAATCCCTTCATGGAAGGCCCGTGAACAGAATAACAAGATCCCATCGAATGCTGGACGGTCGGTCGCAGGGGGGCACCCAGCGCCGAGGGGTTGGCCTCAGGCAAGAACGCCGCATGAGATACCCACTTAGGATCGCCAATAAGTTCGCGTTTCATACGACGTGCGACTTACTTTTTTGCGTCTGGTTCCCGGTTTGGGATCCGCTCTAAACCTTGAGCGGCGCTCGACTCTGCTCGTTGTTCAGATGGACGAATTTGCTCAACAGACGCATCAGATCATGCGCCTCGGCCTCGGTGAGTCCCCGAAACAGACTGTCGCGCAGATCATGCAGCGACGGCGTCAGGCTGTCGAGCATGGCCTGCCCCGCGACGGTCAGCGCGAGGCGGCGCTGGCGTCTGGGCAACAGCGTGCGAACGATCCAGCCCTTGCCCTCGA
>CAWUJR010000444.1:0-3674 GCA_963922375.1 uncultured Robbsia sp. | reverse complement strand
CTCGGCGCAGTGGCTGAGCGGCGCGTTGGCCGGCAAGCCGGGCTGCGTGTTTACCTCGACCGGCAGTCCGCACGGCGGACAGGAAAGCACCCTGCTGACGATGATGCTGCCGCTACTGCACCACGGCATGCTGGTGCTTGGCATTCCCTATTCGGAAACGGCGCTGACGTCGACGGCCGGCGGCGGCACGCCGTATGGCGCGTCGCACCTGAGCCGGCAAAAAGATGTCGCACCGACGATCGGCGACGACGAGAAAAGTCTGGCGATCGCGTTAGGGGCGCGATTGGCGCGCGCAGCACTCGCGTTGCAGGCGGCGAAATGACAACGCCATCTTCCGCCTGGATGAAACGGAAGATGGCGCTCGGAATGGGATGGTCCGCCCTACACGACTCGAACGTGTGACCGCTCGCTTAGAAGGCGAGTGCTCTATCCAGCTGAGCTAAGGGCGGACGCGGACCGCAATTCTATCAAACTCTACGCACCGTGCGCGCAATACACACGGTGCCACGCGACTTGGCCGAAAACAATGCGTTACATAATCGGCTGAGGGTGCATGACGAACCACACCAGTGCGGCGGCACCGGCGAGCACGCAATAGACGCCGAATGAGGCGAGACGCCCCTTTCCTTCGAAATAATGCATCAGGAAACGGATACTGAGATAGGCAGCGATGCCGGTCAGCACGCCGCCCAGCAATGCATCGCTCAACTGCGTGCCGCCTGCGTGAAACAGTTTCGGTAACTCGAGCACGCCGGCAGCGAAGATGATCGGCGTACCGAGCAAAAACGAAAACTCAGCGGCTTTTTCTGCGGACAATCCCGCACGCACGCCTGCGATCATGGTCAGGCCGCTGCGCGAAAAGCCCGGAATCAGCGCGCCGATCTGCGCCAGACCCACAATCGCCGCCTTACCGAACGTCAAGTGCGACGGCGTGGTGGCCACTGCGTGCGTCACTTCACGACGGCGCTGCAGCCGATCGCCGAACCAGAGCAACACGCCATTGACCATCAACGCGGCAGCGACGATCCGCAAGTCGTGGAACAGATACTCGATGGGCTTGCGCAGAATCAAACCGACGACACCGGCAGGCACTGTGCCGATGATCAGCGCCCAGGCCAGATGGCCATCGTCGCTACGATGGCCGGCCAGCGAGCCGAACCAGCCACGCACAATGCCGATCCAGCGGGTACGGAAATACCAGAGCAGCGCGAGCGCGGTGCCAAGGTGCAACGCCACCAGGAACGGCAATAACTGAGGGGCATGTTGGTCGATATGCATGCCGAGGACGCCCGGGACCAGCAGGGTATGGCCCAAACTGCTGACGGGAAAAAGTTCGGTCACGCCTTGAAGCACGCTGAGGAAGACGAGGAAGGCTAGGCTCACGGCGAAGGCTCGATCGGAAAGGTGGAAGGGAGCAAAAGCTTACCGTTAAGAATGATGCCCTATCAAGCTTTTGAATCGCTTAACCGGCAATTCGCGCCCGACAAGCGCATCAATCACATTGCAGACGCGGGATGGCGGCGCACGGCACCGGCCAACCGCATGCTGCAGGGCGGCGAGTTTGCACAATATTGGGGACTATTCGAACACATCGCGGCAGATTTTTCCGTGCGCAAACCCCCGCCAATGTCGCCAAACGTTACGGCGGTAACATGTCAAACCGACGACGTGCGATACGTGCTGACCCACAATACAAGAAAGTTGCAACAATGCGACACTTTTTACATTTGAGTGCAATTTATCTCACTCAAACGGACGATTCAAGCGACAATCCGATCCGTCATCACTGCGGTTTTAGAAGGCCCAGAAGGGCACTCTCGAGGTCGAAGCGGTCTTCGCTGCATTGACCGTGAGGCTCAACGATTGAGGAGCCCTAACGATGACGGCCGGAGCCCGTCACAGACGCGGGTGGCTCAGAGGAAAGCTACGGGGATTGACGAGCCCGCTCGATGAGCGGGCTTTTTTTTGCCCACTCGCGACGCGCTTCCTGCGCCGCGGACACGGCACCCTTTGATTTTCACCCGGACGCCCTCCCCCGAACACCGCTGCGGCCACCCCTCATCATTTTCCGCCCCCCCCCGCACCCCGTCCCCTTCCGGGCCGACGCCAGCGCATCTGCAACGCCCTCATGTACACTGGTTCTCTCCTTTGCTCTCGTTTCGATCATGCTCCCTACGGAATCGGACCTCTCTGATCTTTCGAACATCGTCGCGCTGCGCGACGCGCGCAGTACGCTGCTGTTGGCCCCGCACGCTGGCGGTCGGCTGATGCGTTGGATGGTAGACGATCAGCAAGTCATTTTTTGGCCGAGCACCTTCGACTGGCGCGATCCGGCGCGCATCCGCGGCGGCAACCCGCTGCTGTTTCCGTTTCTCGGCCGACATCGGGTGGGCGATACGCCTAATCAATGGCGAGATGCCGAGGGGGTCGTCAGAGACTTGCCGCAGCACGGATTCGCTCGTGATCTGCCGTTTGAACAATCGCTCAGCGACGATGGCCATGCCGTGACGATGACGCTGCGCAGCAGCCCCGTGACCCAGACCGGTTATCCGTTCGATTTCATTTTCAGCGCGACCTATCGCCTGGGAGTCGACGGCGAGGGGCAGGCGACGCTGGACGTGATATTGGAAACGCGCAATACGGGGACGGCACCGCTGCCCTATTACGCGGGTCACCACTTCTACTTCGATCTGCCGCAATCTCGCCGCGCTGAAAGCCGCCTGCGCCTTGCGTCCACGCAGCAGTGCCGCCAATTGCCGGACGGCAGCATCTCCGCACCCGAGCCGACGCCGACAGTGCTCGTCCCAGGCGATGCGCGCATCCAGGATCGCTTCCACCTGCTCCAAGACGATCGATCTCCCCACGCCCCCCCGTTCCTGGCCGCGTTGGATACCCCGTCGCTCGGTCGCCGGATCACGCTCACCTGCCCGCCGCCTTCGCCTCCCACGTCGGATGCGAGCACCGCCGTTGCGTCGACCAATGCATCAGGCGAACCGGCATCCTCGGCAACGGCGGCACCGTGGTACGCGGTCACCACCTGGACGGAGTCCGACCAATCGGACTTCTACTGCGTCGAACCATGGCTGGGCCTGCCCAATGCCATACATCACGGTCTGGGCCTGCGCTGGGTGGCGCCGGGTCAGGTCGAGCGCGCGCACGTTCGCATTGCCGTCGCGTTCGATCGATGAAAATCGGCATTTTCGGTTCCCTGGTCGTGCATGAATCGGGCAAAATGCCTGATCGTGTCGGGAAACCGATGTCATTGATGTCTTGTGTGGTGGAAAGTAATGTGTCTTGGCCCTATCGCTTCAGCAGTTAACTGGACGGCGCGGAAGGCGCGGACGGTCTTGCCGGCCTGCCGCACCGTCAGCCGCCTAGTACGATCTGCGGCAGGCCGGAGCGTAATGCCGTGGGTACTCGCCTCGACGATAGGGCTGGCCGCCTGCGGCTCGGCCCCGGTAGGCGCCGGTTATTACCGGGTTCAGCGTGGCGACACCCTTTCCGTTATTGCCCGCGCGCAAAAGCAGTCGCCCGCCAACCTTGCGCGCTGGAACCACTTGTCGAATCCGAACCAGATCGATGTGGGCCAAGTGCTGCGCGTGACGCCGCCGGAAGGCGAGGCGGACTTACCCACGCGCGATGTGGCTCAGGCCAGCACCGCCCGTCCGAGCGCG
>CAWUJR010000443.1:0-3696 GCA_963922375.1 uncultured Robbsia sp. | reverse complement strand
GCAGGCTCACGTGGCCACCGGCCGCGATCGCGCTCGGTGCCACGGGCAACGCGCCGTCAAGGAACGAGGAATGCGAGATGCGGCCGACATGCCACAGTTGCAGGCCGATACGGCCGCCCTTCGCATGCACCGCGTCGGTGATCACTTTCCAGCCGGCCACTTGTTCGTCGCTCCAGATGCCCGGCGTATTCGCATAACCGACGCCCTGGGGGCTGATCGATGTTGCTTCCGACAGGATCAGTCCGGCCGACGCGCGTTGCGCATAATAAGCGGCCATCAGCGCGTTCGGCGCGCGCGTGTCGCCATCGGCACGCGCACGAGTCAACGGCGCCATGAGAATGCGGTTCGGCAACGTCAGGTCGCCAACTTGAATCGGATCGAAAAGGGATGGCATCGAATATTCCTCGTGAAGAGCCGTTACAGCGGAGTGGAAGAGGTCTGTCGCGACCGTGTCGTCAGCGCGCGCCGGGCAACGCGTAGCGATTGCAAGGTTGCCAGCAGTGCTAGCACCGCCAGTACCGCCGCGGCGATCGGCACATTGCGCAGGCCCCAGCCATTTTTGATGACGGTTCCGCCGACCCAGGCACCTAGCGCATTACCGATGTTGAAAGCTGCAATATTCAATGTCGAGATCAAGTTCGGTGCGTCCTTGCCGAACATCATCACATTCGTCTGCAGCGCCGGAATGGCCGCAAAGGTGACGATCGCCCACAGTGCCAGCGTGAGTTCTGCAGCAATCAGCGTGCCGCTGGTCCAGTACAGCGCCGCCCCGGTCAACGCCATGCTGATGAACGCGCCCTTCAGCGTCGCGCCCATCGAACGATCGGCAAATTTGCCGCCCAGCGTGTTACCGAGCGTCAGCCCGAGGCCGATCATGAACAACGTCCAGGTCACGCCACGCGGACTCACATGCGTTAATTGTTCGAGGATCGGGGCCACATACGTAAAGAGCGCAAACATGGCTGCCGCGAACAGCGTGGTGGTCAGCAACGCGAACGCGACGCCCAGGTCTTTCAATGCCGATACTTCGGAGAGCAGATCGGTTTTGGGTTCGTCATGCCCCCCCGGCATCACCTTCGCGAGACCGATCAGCGACAAGACGCCGATCAATGCCACCCCCCAGAACGACATGCGCCAGCCGGCAGCTTGACCAAGTGCGGTGCCCATCGGGACCCCAAGCACATTGGCCAGTGTCAGGCCGGTGAACATCAACGCAACGGCCGACGCGCGTTTGTTCGGTGCGACCAGATTGGCGGCAGCCACCGAACCGATGCCGAAGAAGGCCCCATGCGACAGGGCAGTAAAAACGCGTGCGAACATCAGGAATCCATAGTTCGCAGCCACTGCACAAAGCACATTGCCGACGATGAAGATACACATCAGGACCAGTAAGGCGGTTTTGCGGCGTAAGCGTGCGGTGGCGATCGCCATGATCGGGGCGCCGATTGCGACGCCGAGCGCATAGCCGGTGATCAACCATCCGGCCGATGGAATGGACACGGCGAGGTTGCGCGCGACATCGGGCAGCAAACCCATGATGACAAATTCGGTCGTCCCGATGGCGAAAGCGCTGAGTGCAAGAACAAGAAGAGCGACGGGCATGGCGTAGGTGAGCGCGCTACCGTGACGCAGCGCTTGCAAAAGGGAATAGGAGCGTCTGAAGGCCACAGGTTTCCGACAATCCATTGTACTAGCAAGCGTTTCATCCCATTGGAGAACGCCTTGTCACCTTTCAGTTTGGAGGGTGGCGTAAAGAAAATGAAGGCAGAGCGTCATGAACAGGCCATGAGACGCGCTTACCCTTACCGCGCCTTCCTATAGATTTCCCCACAATAATCGACAAGGGCGTCAGAGGACTCCATGCCATCACGCAAACTATTGCTTACCCTTCCCGTTGCGCTTTTCGCCGCTGTGCTGGCGGCCTGCAACGGCTCGAGTTCGAAACCGGCGCCGGCCACCGCTTCCGTCTCTGCGCAGGACAGCGTGGCGACAGCGACGCCGATCAAGCACGTGGTGGTGATCTTTGGCGAAAACATTTCGTTCGATCACTATTTTGGCACTTATCCGAATGCGACCAATGCCACAGGCGAGCCGGCGTTCAATGCTGCCTCGGGGACGCCGACGGTCGATGGTTTGACGACCGCACTGCTGACCGCCAATCCGAACGCCACGAACACGGGTAACGGCGCAGGCGCTGCGAACCCGTTCCGTTTGGACCGCTCGCAGGCGTTCACCGCATCGCAAAACCATGCGTACACGCCGGAACAGAACGCTTTCGACGCTCTGAGAATGGACGCGTTCCCTGAGTACACAGGCAGAGACAATGGCGAAGCCGGCACCGGTCCGTTCTATACGACGGGCTTGGTCATGGGCTATTACGATGGCAACACCGTTACCGCGATGTGGAACTACGCGCAGCATTTCGCATTGAGCGATGCGTCGTATGACACGCAATTCGGACCGTCCACGCCGGGCGCACTGAATCTGATCTCCGGCCAGACGAATACGGTGACGCCGGTGCTGGGGACCGCCACGGCAGACTCGTTGGTCGACGACGGGCAAGGTGGTTATACGATGATCGGTGACGTCGATCCGGCAGGCGACACGTGTTCGTCGACGACGAACACCGCATCGATGGGCTCGACCAACAAGAACATCGGCGATCTACTGAACGCTGCCGGCCTTAGCTGGGGGTGGTTCGAAGGCGGTTTCGATCTGACGAAGACCAATGCGAACGGTACGACCGGTTGCCTGCGCTCGTCGTATTCGTCCGTCGTCGGCGGCTATAAGGCCGATTACGTGCCCCATCACGAGCCGTTCCAGTACTACGCGAGTACGCGCAATCTCGCTCATACGCGCCCGACATCGACCGCGATGATCGGCCAAGCCGGCGATGCTGCGAACCACCAATACGATACCGACGACTTCTTCACGGCCGTGAGCGCCGGGAATTTTCCGTCGGTCAGCTTCCTGAAGGCGCCTGCCATTCAAGATGCCCATGCGAACAATTCGGATCCGCTGGATGAACAGGCGTTCGACACGAAGGTGATCAACTTCCTGGAAAAGCAGCCGGATTGGAAGAACACGGTGGTCATTCTGGCTTACGACGATTCAGACGGTTGGTATGACCATGCAAACCACATCGTCAACCCGTCGTTCTCAACGTCCGACACGTTGAACGGCACGGCGACGTGCGGTAGCGGTACGCCGCTGAACGGCGTGGGCGGCTCTGCGGTCAATGGTCGGTGCGGCTACGGTCCGCGTCTGCCGATGCTCGTGATCTCGCCGTATGCAAAGGCGAACTATGTCGATCATACGGTCATCGATCAGACGTCGATCATGCATTTCATCGAAGACAACTGGCTGAGCAGTCAGCGTCTGGGCCAGGGTTCGTTCGATGCGATGTCCGGCACGATCAACAATATGCTCGATTTCACGACCACCAGCGGTAGCAACGGCACCTTGTTCCTGGATAACAGCACCGGACTGGCCGCTTCTGCCGGCAATGTGAACAGCGACGGTACCACCTCCACCACCGGCAGCTAAGCTGCCCCGAAGCCGCCCCCTTACCGCTCCTATGACGACTCGCCCGCCTCTGTGTAGATCCGATGATGTATTCGACGATGTATTCGTTTCGCCGACCGCCATGTCGCCCGATGGCTTACCGGCCAAGCACGGCGGCGGCGAGCGCGGGCG
>CAWUJR010000442.1:0-3700 GCA_963922375.1 uncultured Robbsia sp. | reverse complement strand
AGATCAGCATCGTCGGTACATCGGATGCGCGCCGCGGCGCATCGTCGACATCAGCCCATGCCCCCGCGTCTCGTGCGCACGCGAACATGGCGACGGTGCCGCCCTCGCATGGAAATGTGCTGTTGAGCGTCGAGCCGACCGAGGCGTCACAGATCAGAACAGGCGATGTGGTGACAATCCATGGAGTCGCGTCGGCGTTGACGCACGACGCCGTGACGGGCCGGGTCGTCTTCGTCGGTGCGGCCATCGATCTGCAGAGTCAACTGGTCAGCGTGGGCGCGGACGTATCGGTGCTAGGTACCCCCTACTTGCCGGGCACCCATGTAGCAGCCGACATTGCCACGCAAACCGGCATCCATTGGGTCGTGCCGCGTGACGCGGTCCTGAAGGACGCGAAGAGCGCTTATCTCTTCCAGATAGCGCCGGACCACATCGCGCACCGTGTCGACGTCGCGATTGCCGTGGAGGATGGCAATCGATACGGCGTGGACGGCCCGATCGATGCGGCGCGACCGATGGTGGTCAGCGGTAACGACGAATTGAGCGACGGGATGGGCGTTCAACGCAGCGGAGACGCGGCGCGATGAACGTGAGCCAGTGGATGGAGCGGCATAGCCGCTCGTTGTTGTTCGTCATTCTGCTGCTGGCGATCGGCGGCATGCTCTCTGCATTGAACCTGCCGATCTCGCTGTTCCCGAACATATCGTTCCCCCGCGTGGTCATTGCACTGGATTCAGGCGACCAGCCGGCCGAGCAAATGGCGACAATCGTCACCACGCCGGTCGAAGAGGCACTGCGGCGCGTACCCAATGTGCGCGACGTCGAATCTCAAACGAGTCGTGGCTCATCCCAGATATCGATCAATTTCGACTGGGGCACCGATATGGCGCAGGCGACGCTCCAGGCGCAAGCCGCAATCGGCGACATGCTCAGTACATTACCTGCGGGGACGACGATGCAGGTGCGGCGGATGGACCCGACCGTCTTTCCGGTGATGGCCTATAGCCTGACATCACCGCATCGCTCGCTTTCCGCGCTGCACGATCTTGCGCAATTCCAATTGCGACCGCTGCTGTCGTCGGTACCGGGCGTCGCGCACGTGGATGTGGCAGGCGGTGCGCAGGACGAGTTCGAAGTCTCCGTCGACCCGGAGCGCCTGGCGGTCTACAAACTATCGGTGGCCGACATCACGAAAGCGGTCGGGGCCGCGAATGTGCTGATGGCAAACGGTCGGATCGAAGATCACGACAAGCTGTACCTGGTGATCGCCAACGCGCCGATCCGGTCGATTGACGCGCTGAAGCAGGTGGTGGTCGCCCAATCCGGTATTGGACTGGTCAGGCTGGGCGATGTCGCGACCGTCGCACAAGGCGTGGCCCCGCAATGGATCCGGGTCACCGCCGACGGCAACGACGCGGTGCTGGTGAATATCTACCAGCAGCCGGGCGCGAACAGTGTCGCGATGGCACAGGCGATAAACGCAAAATTGGCTGGATTCCGCGAACAGATGCCCCGCGACGTCCGTCTTGCGAACTGGTACGACCAAAGCCAATTGGTGATCGCCGCAGCCAGCAGCGTGCGCGACGCGATCATGATCGGCGTGGTGCTAGCGGCCATGACGTTATTCGTGTTCCTGCGCAACGCCAAAATTACCGCGATTGCGATCGCGTTGGTGCCGGTCGTGATGGCCGCTACGATCCTGCTGCTGCACGTGTTCGGCATGGGCTTCAACATCATGACGCTCGGCGGTATGGCGGCCGCCGTCGGGCTGGTGATCGACGATGCGATCGTGATGATCGAACATATCGTCCGGCGCATGCGCGAAGGGAATGGAGACGGCGGCGGAAGCAGCGAAGGCCTGTCGCACAACGTCGCTGCACGGGTGATGCACGCGGCGCTTGAATTCACCCGACCTTTGGTTGGATCGTCATCGGCGACGTTGATCATTTTCGTGCCACTCGCCTTTCTCTCCGGTGTGACCGGAGCATTCTTCAAAGCATTGTCGCTGACGATGGCGAGCGCATTGTTCATTTCCTTCCTCGTGACCTGGTTGGCCGTGCCGATTCTTTGTGCCAAATGGTTGGACGAGAAAGATGCCGAACCGCACCCGGAGACACGCTTTGCGCAACGGCTTAACCGCGGTTACACGCTGGCAGTGCAACTGGTGACACACCGCCCGTGGCTCGCGCTATTGGGCATCCTGCCGCTGGCACTGCTTGCGGCGCTGGCCTTCACGAAGGTCGGCAGCGGTTTCATGCCGTCGATGGACGAAGGCGGTTTCGTGCTCGATTATTATTCACCGCCGGGCACGTCGGTGACCGAAACCGATCGGCTCGTGCGACAAATCGAGGCGATCGTACAGGCGAACCCCAATGTGGCCAGCTATTCGCGCCGCACCGGTACCGGCTTGGGCGGGGATCTGAACGAACCGAACAAAGGCGACTTCTTCGTTCGGTTGAAGTCCGGTCATCGGCAAGCCATCGATCAGGTGATGACGGACATTCGCGCGCAAGTCGAAACCCGCGTGCCGGGAGTGCACTTCGAGTTGGCGCAATTGATGGAGGATTTGATCGGCGATCTGACGGCCGTGCCGCAACCGGTACAAATCAAAATCTTTTCCGACGATCCTGCGGTGCTCGGTAAGACCGCCGCCGATGTGGCGGCAGCGATCGGCAAGATCGATGGCATCGTGGATGTGGACGACGGCGTGAAGCCCGCGGGCGATTCGCTGGTGCTCCCTATCCGACCCGATGCCGCCGCAGCAGAGGGTATGGACCCACAATCCATCGCGCAGGCAGTTGCCGATATGGTCGAGGGGCAGGTGGCCACGCAATTCGCGTCCGGACCGAAGGTCATCGGCATTCGGGTCAGCGTGGCGGGCGCTCGAGCATTGACCGACACCCAACTTGGCGCATTGCGTATTCGCGCACCGGACGGCCATCTGTTCCCTCTGAGCCGGGTCGCCGAGCAGACCGTGGTCACCGGTCAACCGGAGGTGGATCGCGACAATCTGAAACGCATGGTCGCCGTGACCGCCCGTATCGAAGGACGCGATCTGGGCTCGACGATTGCCGATGTACAGAAGACGCTGAAGTCCGGCACGTTACTGCCCGTCGGGGTCTATGACGAGCTGGGCGGGCTTTACCAACAACAGCAGATTGCTTTCAAAGGGCTGCTGACGGTCTTCGGCGCAGCGGTCGCGCTGGTATTCGGTCTGCTGCTCTTTCTGTACGAGCGCATTCGCATCGCGCTGGCAGTGCTGGCCATGCCGTTGCTGGCAACCGGCGCCGTGTTCATCGGCTTATGGATCAGCGGCATCGAACTGAACATCTCGGCGATGATGGGCATGACGATGATCATTGGCATCGTGACCGAAGTGGCGATTTTCTATGTGTCGGAACTGCAGGGGCTGCTTGCCGGAGACGGTCATGGTCAAGAACGCGACCACGACGCGATGTCGATCGAACAGGCGTTGATCGCCGCGGGGCAGAACCGGCTGCGTCCCATTGCAATGACCACGATTGCGGCCATTCTGGCCCTGCTGCCATTGGCCTTTGCGCTGGGCCAGGGTTCGGCGATGCAACAACCGCTCGCGATTGCGATCATCGCTGGACTGGTCGTCCAGATGCCCTTGGTGCTGCTTCTGTTGCCCGCATTGTTGAAAATGCTGCTCCGATCGCGCGCCACCGGCGCAGCGGGG
>CAWUJR010000441.1:0-3710 GCA_963922375.1 uncultured Robbsia sp. | reverse complement strand
GCCGGCAACGGCAATGTCGCCGCGGCCGACCTCGGTTGGCAGCAGTTCTTCACCGATGCGCGCCAGAAAGCGATCATCGCGTTGTCGTTGAAGAACAATCGCGACCTGCGGGTCGCGGCGTTGAACGTGGCGCAAGCCCGTGCCGAGTACCGGGTCGAGCAGGCAGCCCTGCTGCCGACGCTGGATGCGGTGGGCAGCGAGACACGCACCCGAACGCCGGGCAATCTGACGTACGTCGGTCACCCGACGGTCGGCAGCGAATACACCGCCGTCGGCAGTGCGTCGTGGACGCTGGATTTCTTCGGTCGGCTGCGCAGTTTGAGCAAGGCGGCGTTGGAAACCTACTTCTCGACCGCGCAGGCCCGCAAGGCGACCGAAATCTCGCTGGTCTCGCAAGTCGCGCAGCAGTACCTGACCGTGCGCTCGTACGACGCGTTACTGCTGGTCACGCAGAACACGTTGAAGACAGCGGGGGAGTCCTACCGTATCGCGAAGCTGCAATTCGACAACGGTATTGGCGATGCGCTCGCATTGCGTCAGGCCGAGAGCGTCGTCGATCAGGCGCAAGCGAACCTGCAGACGCAGGAACGGTTGCGTGCGCAGGCGGAGAATGCGTTGGTGTTGTTGGTCGGTTCGCCGTTGCCTGACGATCTGCCACCGGCATTGCCGCTGGATCAGCAGAACCTGGTGGCCGATGTGCCGGCAGGCCTGCCGTCCGATTTGCTGACGCGTCGTCCGGACATCATGGAGGCGGAAGCCACCCTGTTGGCCGACAACGCGGACATCGGCGCCGCGCGCGCCGCGTTCTTCCCGAGCATCACGATCACCGGAACGGCGGGTGCCGCCAGTACGTCGCTGGGCTCGTTGTTGAAGGCCGGTCAGGCGTATTGGGCGTTCACGCCGACGATCGATATTCCGATCTTCGAAGGCGGGCAGAATATCGCCAACCTGAATATCTCGAAGATCCAAAAGAATATCGCGATCGCGAACTACGAGAAGGCGATCCAGACCGCATTCCAGGAAGTGTCCGATGGCTTGGCCGCACGGGGTACGTACGACCAGCAGATCGATGCGCTGAACCGGTATGTGGCGGCGGAACAGGCGCAGCTGGACCTGTCGCAGATGCGTTACAAGAGCGGCACGGACAGCTATCTGAATGTGTTGACCGCGCAGACTTCGTTGTATTCGGCGCAGCAGACGTTGGTGAACGCGCAGTTGGCGCGTGAAAACAATCTCGTCACGCTGTATCAGCAGTTGGGTGGCGGTTGGTTGGCGAATACCGGCGAACAGCCGCGTCCCGCCGACATCGCGCCTGACTGGGGCGTAGACAAGAACGGCACGCCGATCGCAGACAAGTCTAAGCAAAACGGCTAGTCTATAGCGATAGATCGGACGACTCGTTCGACGGTAGGCAGCGCCTCGCGACAAGCGAGGCCGCGATGCCGCGATGCTCCCACGCCGTCAGGCCAAGGGGTATCGCGGCATTGTTCATTTTGAAGGAGCGTGCAATGCTGGAATTGTTATCCGAACACGCGGCGTTTGGCGGCGTCCAACGCTTTTATCGTCATGACTCGACGCAGATCGGTTTGCCGATGCGCTTCTCGGTGTATTTGCCGCCGCAGGCGCTGATACCGTCCGCGCCGCCGGTGCCGGCGCTGTTCTATCTGGCCGGTTTGACCTGCACCGAAGAAACGTTCCCGACCAAAGCGGCCGCGCAACAGCATGCCGCGCAACATGGTCTGGCGTTGATTTCTCCCGACACGAGCCCACGTGGTGCGGGTGTGCCGGGGGAAAGCGATAGCTGGGATTTAGGCGTGGGCGCCGGTTTTTATCTGGACGCCACGCAGGCACCCTGGGCGACCCATTATCGGATGTACAGCTATCTGACCGAAGAGTTGACCGCGCTGGTGGCACAGGTGCTACCGGTCGACGCGTCGCGCTTCGGGATCTTTGGTCACTCGATGGGCGGCCATGGCGCGCTGGTGTTGGGGCTGCGTCACCCGACGCTGTTCAAATCGCTGTCGGCGTTTGCACCGATCAGCACGCCGAGCCATTGTGCATGGGGACAGAAGGCGTTTCGGCATTATTTGGGCGACGATCGCGCACAATGGGCCCGGTACGATGCGAGTGCGCTGATGACCGCACGGACGGCGCCGCTCGATCGCGCCATCCTGATCGATCAAGGTTTGGGCGACCAGTTCCTGGCGGAGCAACAGCTGCAGCCAGAAGCGTTCGAAACGGCATGCGAGAAGGTCGGGCAGGCGCTGACGCTACGCCGCCATGCGGGTTATGACCACGGCTATTACTTTATCTCGACGTTCATTGGTGAACATATCGCGCATCATGCGGCGACGTTGAACGCTGTGTGACGCCCCGGATCCGGTGCAATTACGCAGTCACGCAGCGTCGGATCAATGCGAGTGGTGATGGTCGTGCTCAGCATGCGCCAGCGAAGAAGACGCCGCCGTCGCGTCGTCTTCGGCCTGTCGCTGTGCGTGCCGCCGCGCCGCCAAGCGCGGCCACGTCATACTCACCAGATACACCACCGCGCCGATTGCCGTAATCCAGAAACTCGACGGCCAATCGGTATAGAACGCGAGCGTAATACCGCCCCAAGCCTCCCCGATCGCCAGCACGATGGCCACTGCCAATCCTGCCGTTAACCGCGAGGTCAGGTTCTGCGCGGCGGCGGCCGGCCCGACCATCAGCGTGAAGATCAGCAGTACGCCGACGATCTGCGTCGCCAAGGCGACCGCGACGGCAACAATCGCGAGAAACAGGATCGACACGAGCCGTAACGACAACCCTTTCGCTTCAGCCAGCTCCGGCTGCAGCGACGCGAAGATCAACGGCCGTGAAATGGCTGCCAACGCCAGCAGACTGCACAAGCCCAGTCCGGTCAATTCGAGCAGCGTGGTCCGGTCCACGCCGAGCACATTGCCGAACAGCAGCGCGGTGACTTGACCGGCGTAGGCAGTGAAGAAATGGACAAACAGCAACCCGAAACCGAGCGACAGCGCGAGAATCATGCCGATCGCGACATCGCGGCCCGACAGCTTCTCGCCGAGCGAACCCATCCCGACACCGGCCACGAGCGTAAAGCCGACGATGCCCCATAGTGGCGGAATACCGAGCAACACCGCGCCGGTCGCGCCGGTAAAGCCGACGTGCGACAACGCATGGCCGGCGAAGGTTTGCCCGCGTAGCACTAGAAAATAGCCGACCGCCCCCGCGACCAGGCCGACGATACCGGACGCCAGAAAGGCGTTCGTCATGAATTGGTATTCAAGCATGATGGTGATGTGCGTCCTTTTCCATCAGCTGTCCGCCCGACATGACGAAGATCCGGCCATTGACCCGCATGACATCGATCGGGGCGCCGTAAAGGGTACTGAGAATCGGGCCGGTGATCACATCGTCGACGGTGCCGAGCGCGGCCGCGCCGTTGCCCAGATACAGCACCTTGTCGATCGCGCTCAGCAGCGGATTGAGTTCATGCGCGGAGAACAGCGTCGTGATACCCAGACGCCGCGTGATATCCGCGACCAGATCGACCACCGACTGTTGCCGATGCGGATCGAGACTGATCAGCGGCTCATCGAGCAACAACACGCGCGGCTTGCCGATCAGGCATTGGGCCAGCAGCAAGCGCTGGCGTTCGCCGCCCGACATATCGCCGACTGGACGCCGGGCGAGCGATGTGGCGCCCA
>CAWUJR010000440.1:0-3735 GCA_963922375.1 uncultured Robbsia sp. | reverse complement strand
CCGTCCTTCCTGGCGACCCATGTGGTCACATCGGCCAGCAGCGCATCCATCTCGGGCGGGATCGCACCATGCGCCCGGAGGGCCGCGAGCGGATCGCTCAATGCCGATGCGATCGGGAGCAGCAACGACATTCGTCCGCGCAATGCCTGCGCGCGTTGCAGCATCTCCGGCTTCGTGTCGTCGTACGCCAGTTGGCTCAACAGGAATTCGAGGCCATTGACGGACGCGGCGATGCGTTGGCGCATCGCGGACAGATCTTTGCCCACCAGCCGGCCGCCCAGCGTTTCGCGCACATATCCGACCGCATCGTTGAACCAGGCCATCGTGCGTTCGACCAACGCCGGGCCGAGCTTGTTCGGGAACAGCGTCGTGTTGACCACCGACGCACAGACGATGCCCAGCAGAATTTCTTCGGTCCGGGCCGTGGCGACATCGAAAACGGTTGTCGGATCGTTGACGGTCGGAAAAGCGATCAGCGGCAGCGTGTAGCCAGCAAGCATGAACACATAGCTACGGGCAGTGCGATCGGTCAATGCGAGAAACAGCAGCGAGCCGGTCCACAACGCAATGACCATGCTCAGCACCAGCGGCATGCCGGACAGCGGTGGCACGAAAAAAATGGCCGCGGCCGCGCCCAGCATCGTCCCCAGCGCGCGATACAGCGCTTTCGAACGGGTCGCGCCGACAAACGAATTCGATACCACGTACACCGATGCCATCGCCCAGTACGGGCGGGGCAACTGAAAATACAATGCCAGATAGAGCGCCAGCATCGCAGCGATAAACGACTTGACCGAAAAAACCCAATCCTTCTTCGTGGGGTAAATCATCTCGCGGGCGATTCAGGAAAAGGAAGGGTCGCGACCGGTCGCCAAAGGCGTGGCAGCGTGATGGTCGTCGTTATCCTCACTCGGGTTGCCGAGGCGCGCGAGGCTATCGAGATCGCTACCGAAAAGCCTTACCACGCGAAGCGCGGTTTGGAGTTCAGCATGACTGACGTTTTTTAACATACGCGCACGCAGTTGGGTGAGGTGATCTTCTATCTGCAGCACTAATTCCCGTCCCGCATCGGTCAGCGACACGATTTTCGCGCGTTTGTCGGCGGGATCCTCGACACGGCGCGCCAGCTGCGCCTGGCAGAGTTGGTCGAGGACCCGCACCAGCGACGGGCCCTCGATACCGACCGCGTGCGCAAGCGTGACCTGCCGCGCACCGTCCTCGCCGAGACGGCTGATCATCAATAACGGCAGGGCCAGTGAACTGGAAATGCCAAACCCACTCAGTGCCTGATCCGCGGTTTTACGCCATGCGCGCGCCGACAGCACCAGATCGGTACTGAGCGCGAGGCGCGTCTGATCGACGCCGAACGAGGAGGCGGTTTTTGACATCGGCGCATTATAGCGAGCCGTTCGTTAGCAAGCTATCAATGTTTTTGCAATAATCTATATCGGAAATGAAAATGCGTCGGGAAATGAAAAAGCGTCGTGGCGGGGAGGCCCCCACCACGACGCTTTTGGGATCATGCTAAAACCGATGTGGGATGCGCGACGGCTCCGCCGGGTTTATGCCCATTCAGCGTGGAAGCTGCCCGGCTTGTCGGTACGCTCGAACGTGTGAGCGCCGAAGAAGTCACGTTGCGCCTGCACCAGGTTCGCCGGAACCGTTTCGGCACGGTAGCTGTCGTAATACGCGATCGCCGAGGCGAAGGCCGGCACCGGCACGCCGGCTTGCACCGCTGTACTTACGACGTCGCGCAGCGCTTGCTGGTAGTTGTCGGCGATGTCCTTGAAGTACGGGTCGAGCAGCAGATTGGCTAAAGCGCCTTCCTTCTTGTAGGCGTCGGTAATTTTCTGCAGGAAGCGCGCACGGATGATGCAGCCCGCACGGAAGATTTGCGCGATCGTACCGTAGTCCAGATCCCACTTGTATTCTTCCGACGCCGCCCGCAGTTGCGCGAAGCCTTGCGCGTACGACACGATCTTGCTCAGATAGAGCGCGCGACGCACGGCTTCGACAAACGCGGTGCGATCGCCGTCGAACGGCTTCTTCGCCGGGCCCGACAGAATCTTGCTGGCCGCCACACGTTGCGTCTTCAACGAGGACAGCACCCGTGCGAACACGGACTCCGTGATCAGCGGCAGCGGCACGCCCAGATCCAGTGCATTCTGGCTGGTCCACTTGCCGGTGCCCTTTTGCGCAGCGCGATCCAGAATCATGTCGACCAGGTAATTGCCGGTCTCGTCGTCCTTCTTGTTGAAGATCTTGGTCGTGATCTCGATCAGATAGCTGTCGAGCTCGCCCTTGTTCCATTCGACATAGGTCTTGCCGAGTTCTTCATTGGACAAGCCCAGAACCTGCTTCAGCACCCAATAGCTCTCGGCGATCAACTGCATGTCGCCGTATTCGATGCCGTTGTGGACCATTTTCACGAAGTGACCGGCACCGTTCGGGCCCATATAGGCGACGCATGGCTTGCCGTCTTCAGCCTTTGCCGCAATTTCAGTCAGAATCGGCGCGACCAGATCGTACGCTTCGCGTTGACCACCCGGCATGATCGACGGACCCTTCAATGCCCCTTCTTCGCCACCGGACACGCCGGTACCGATAAAGTGCAGCCCCGACTTCGCCAGGTCTTCATTGCGACGGATCGTATCGGTGAAGTGCGTATTGCCGCCATCGATCAGGATATCGCCCGGCTCAAGCAGCGGACGTAGCGAATCGATCGTTGCATCGGTGCCCGCACCTGCCTTGACCATCAGCAGGATACGGCGCGGCTTTTCGAGCGAGTTGACGAACTCCTCCAGAGTGAAGGCGGGAACCAGCTTGCGATCCGGATATTCCGCAATCAGCTCGTCAGTTTTCTCGCGGCTTCGGTTATACACCGAGACCGCATGGCCCCGGCTTTCGATATTCAGCGCAAGATTGCGGCCCATCACCGCCATACCAACGACACCGATAGATTGTTTGCTCATCTTCATCTCCGAGGGAGCTTTTTTTGACCGTTGAGGCCCGGGTGTCCCGTCGTCGTCTCTGATCGCGGCTGCCTACACAAGCCAAGCGAACACGGCGGCGCCGGGACAGGCGAATCCGTTATTTGTGGACGTTCTATGACTGCCAACACGCTCTAGTTTACTTCAGAAGCGGCGCACGCATGTGTTGGCGGTCAGAACGGTATCGCGCAAAACCGGACTTCTCCTATAGCGTCCGCCGGTCAAATCGATGAAATTACAAAATCCTTTCGATCATCGACGTTACTGGCGGGCGGTTTGCATGGCATTTTTGCGTTCTCGGTTGCGCCGCATCGTTGCTGTGGCGCTGCTGACGATGTTGCTGGCGGTGGTCTTACTGATGGTGAGGGGCGGGGGGCGGCAGACGTCCGCGCCGCACGCTGTCAGCGCCGGTGACACGTTCTCGGCAGCGTGGCGTCGCGTACTGGGCAACCGGTCTGCGGGACAAGATAGGAAAGGGCGCATCGAGACCGTCGCCCGATCGGATATGACTGCCGCGGTGCGGGCGAGCGGACAACTGCGCCCGGTGCGAGAGGTCGAGGTGGGTACCCTGGCCACCGGGCAATTGAATCGCTTGGCGGTCACGTTGGGACAACACGTGGTACGCGGACAGTTGCTTGCGACGATCGATTCGTCGCTTGCGGACAATGCGGTGCGGCGCGAGCGGGCGCGACTGGCAGAAGTGAGTGCTCAGCGCGATGCGGCGCAGATTCAGTTGGCGCTGCTC
>CAWUJR010000439.1:0-3748 GCA_963922375.1 uncultured Robbsia sp. | reverse complement strand
CGAGAATGGCCTGACCATTCCATCAATTGTGAACATTGCAGCCAGCGACCCGTCGACACGAAATGTTCTGGACACTTGGCTTACAGGCCTTTCCCCAGGTGACCGTCAGCCGTTCCTGGATGGGTTGGCTGCATCGGTGTCGGACATCAAGCTTGGGCCAGACGGCAGTCGTGTAGGGGAACAGAACGGTCAAAAAATCGCTGAGCGCATGAATAAATTCCGCGACTTGCAGATTGCTGCTTTCCAGTCGCGGGACCGGGCTCAAGGGGTACTCCAAGGACAATATTTGTACATCGCAGTCGGGGTAGCTTCTGTAGTAGCGATCATCGCGCTGCTATCCCTGGTACTTGTTCTATTGGCCATCGAGCGAAACACCCGGACAGCGCCCATAAGATCCGCTTGAGCAAGATTGCCCTCAGCTTCGGGAGGGGCATGCAGCAATCGACACGCCGCACGCCGCAGAGCGCGGCAAAATGGAGATAAACATGAAAAAGACAATCGCGCTGCTCATCATATCCGCCCTCGCCTCGACGGCCGCTATGGCCCGGGGTGGACACTACGCCGGCGGCCATGGCTCGTCGCACAAGGGCGGACACTATGTGAACGCCCGAACGGGCAACCATTACGAGAAGCGGCACTGATGGCGCCGTTGGGCAGCAATCCGCTTGCCACGCCGCGTTGGGCAAGCAGCTCGGACGTTGGCATTTACAAAATCTTGCTGTCATCTGTCCATTAATTGCTACGGCTTCTAAAGTCATTGCCAAAGCTGACGTTAAAGCGGCTAACAGCGGCATCGTGGCAGTGTTCCCTTTTAATTCTCGGAGCGGTAGATGGAGCAAACAGACTTTCCCGTAATTCCTCACAAGATGAACGCGTCGCTTATCAATCAACGGGCTGCTGACGGGTACATAAACGCAACGGCTATGTGCAATGCAGCTGGGAAGCTGTTCGGGCACTACGCGGAGGTTAAAAGGCACCAAGAGTTCTTCGAGGCGTTGTCCGAAGATACAAAGATTCCAGTGTCTATCCTGGTGCAGGCTATCAAGGGAGGAAATAAAGAACACCAGGGCACCTGGGTTCACCCACAAGTCGCAATCCACCTTGCCCAGTGGCTTTCGCCAACCTTTGCGGTTCAGGTGTCGAAGTGGGTCTATGAGTGGATGTCTGGTGCATCAATCACTGCATCGCGCAACCTGCCGATCCACATCAGGCGTTATCTCGCAAACTTGTCAGAGATCCCACCAACGCATTTTTCCATTCTTAATGAGTTGACGTTTGCCTTGATCGCGCCGCTCGAGACAGCAGGCTATACGTTGCCTGAACGGTTAGTGCCAGACATATCCCAAGGGAAAATGTTTTCGAAATGGCTTCGGGAAGAAAAAGGAATCGAGCCGAAGTCTTTCCCGACATACCAGCATCGCTATATGGACGGTCGTGTTGTTGAAGCGAGGCTTTATCCGAACGAGCTGCTTGCTGATTTTCGGCGGCATTTTCACGAGGTGTGGATTCCGAAAAGGGCATCTGCTTACTTCGCCGAGCGCGATACCGTCGCCCTAGCGTACCTCCCAAAACTTATCGGAAATTCATAGACTTGCTTCGATATCGTTTAAACGATATCGACATCACCCAAACCCGCTCCTGCGGGTTTTGTCATTTCTGGGGCAGCGCGGACCGATACTTGCTCGCCAGTCGGTACACCCCAAACCGACGAGGCCGACCATGCCATCCATCGAACCCACCATTCCCCTTACCCCAGAAGACGGCGACGAGCCGTTTGACGAGGACGCCACCGGTGATCCGGTAATTCCTGGCGAAGTGCCGGTGCCCGCTACCGCCGAGGAAGTAAAGCCGCTGCCGCCCGACGACGGGGAGCAGGACGAAGACAGTCCTCTCGGCGAGCTCGGCATCCCCAGCGAACTGATTCCCCACCGGCGCCCTGTTTAGACGGCGGAGCCCCATGCGCTGGGACTGCACCGTCCGAGTGCGCTAATCGGCGCCTCAGTTCCACGATCCGATTGTCAGCGGGTCAGACTCAGCGCGCCTTCGATTGCCGCCCGTGCTGTACACATCCACGTCTCCATGCACGCCTGGCGACGTCACCCCATTCTCAGTAGCACTCGGCTTCAGAATCCGAGGTTAATGTGACGGCGTTTGCCGTCAGTTGCTGAGCGTAAGCCATCGGCGTCAGACCGCCCAGAGATTTCTTCGGCCGCTCTTCGTTGTATTCTCTGCGCCATGTTTCGATCAGAACGCGTGCATGGGCGAGACTCGTGAACCAGTTTTCATTAAGGCATTCGTCTCGGAAGCGACCATTGAATGACTCGATATAAGCGTTCTGATTCGGCTTGCCCGGCTCGATGAGAAATAGCTTCACGCCACGCCGATGCGCCCATGTCAGCATCGCTTTACCGCAGAACTCTTTCCCGTTGTCTGTCCGAATCCCTTTTGGTAAGCCGCGTAGCAACGCCAACCGGTCAAGGATGCGCGTGAGAACGTGCCCGCCAATCGCCCGTTCAGGAACGATCGCCACGGCTTCATGCGTCGCATCGTCTACGACCGTCAAATTCTTGATGACACGGCCTTCGGCGGTACGATCGAATACGAAATCCATCGACCACATCTGGTTGGCCGCTGACGGCCTGCCCAAGGGCTGACGCTCAGATACCGGCACCTTCTTGCGCTTGCGACGACGTACTTGCAGGTTCTACTGGGCGTACAGCCGCTCCACGCGCTTGTGATTGACGACCAAGCCTGATTGGCGAAGCTTCAAATAAATCATGCCCGAGCCGTATCGACGATGCCGCTGCGCTAGCGCCACAATCTGCTCGCGCAAGGCGTGATTCTTATCCGCCGCGGCAGCATAACGATAGGAACTCGCACTCATGCCGATCACCCGCAACGCATGCCGCTCGCTCAAGCCGCTGTGGGTCATGTGGCGCACCAAATCTCGGCGTGACGGTGCGCTCACCACTTTTTTCGTAAAGCCTCGCGTGTTACCTCGATTTCCAGCATCGACTCGGCAGCAACTTCTTCAGCCGAGTGTTTTCTGCCTCAACCTCCTTCAGGCGCTTGGCGTCAGACACGTTCATGCCGCCAAACTTGCTTCGCCACAGGTAATAACTCGCTTCCGAGAATCCGTGCTGCCGGCACAGTTCTTTGACCGGCAAGCCAGCATCCGCCTCGCGCAGAAAACCAATAATCTGTTCTTCGCTGAATCGCTTCTTCATGCCCAATCTCCTGAGTACGTGATTGGACTCTAAATCGTCGCGCTACTCAAGACCGCGGAGACGTCGAATGCGCGCCGACCCACTTTGCCGACCAATCGAAGGATGGGAAATCCGTGCGCCTCCTGATGTATCGCAACCTGAAGCTGTTCTTCGGGAAGATGGCACCGCAGGCACTTCGCAAGATCCATGGTTATCAGTATCTCGATGCGCGCGCGAAGTCCGGCGCGCCGATCCTGGCCAATAAAGAGCTCGCCTTGATGTCCACCATCTGCCGACAGGCGGAACGATGGGGTGTCATCGCCGCGAATCCGTTCATCGACATGATGCTGAACAAAGCCGATCGGAATGTCCGCGTCGTGCCGCGCTCGCTGATCGTCCGGTTCTATTTGTGGTCGCTACGACAAGACCAAGCGTATCGGACGATGGGCTGCGCGGCGATGTTCTGCTTCCTGACTGGCTTCCGTGCGGCGGAAGTTCGGCCATTTCATCGGTCCGGCCTCTCGGACGACGGCGTGCGGGTG
>CAWUJR010000438.1:0-3749 GCA_963922375.1 uncultured Robbsia sp. | reverse complement strand
GGCGCGGCTTCTGCTCGATGCGACGGGCGATGGCTTGCAGCAATTGCCGCGCATTCTGGAAGTCGCCGCGATACAGCAGCGCGGTGCCTTCGCACGCGAGGTGGTAAGCATCGTCGGCGGTGGTGGCGTCATCGACGACGACGACACGCTTCGGTGGGACGACACCGGCTTCGGAGCGCCAGCGCGCCGAATGCTGTGTGTCGGCTTCGGTCCATTCGATACGCGGTACGGTGCTCATGCTCAGTCGGATTGCTCAAAGGGAGGATGTCGCATTCTGAGGCCTGCACGACGATCCGGCCACCTTTGACGGCTGAAAACGTCCGGTCGGGGAGACCATCGGGTCCGTGCACGCCGGAAATAGGTTCCCGACAGAAGGACAGCGGAGGGGCGGGAGCAGTCGATAGGCAAGTATTTAAAACCCCGATATGCTGAGATCCGATCAGCGTCAGGACGCTTCGGCGATCTGCGGCGAACAAGCGCTTCTCCCCTTCCACAATCGACGAGACAACAATAGATGGCGAATTCCTGGTTTCCCCACTGGCGCCCGGTGCCGCCCGGTGCGTCGGGCCAATTGGTCGCGCCCGACGAACGCTTACCGTTCGGCCAAACCATACTGATGGGCGCGCAGCATACCGTTGCGATGTTTGGTTCGACGGTACTCGCACCGCTGCTGATGGGCTTCAATCCGAACCTGGCCATTTTGATGTCGGGCATCGGTACGCTGCTGTTCTTCGTGGTTGTCGGCGGGCGGGTACCCAGCTACCTGGGGTCGAGCTTCGGCTTCATCGGTGTGGTGATTGCCGTGAGCGGCTACGCCGGGCATGGCGCGAATCCAAATATGGGGGAGGCGTTGGGCGGCATCGTGGCGTGCGGTGCGGTCTGTTCAGTGATCGGCCTATTAGTGATGGCGATCGGTTCTCGTTGGATCGAAAGACTGATGCCGCCTGTTGTCACCGGCGCAGTGGTCGCCGTGATCGGCCTGAATTTGGCACCCGTCGCCATCCGTTCGATTTCCGCATCCGGATTCGATAGTGCGATGGCCATCATGACCGTGCTGTGCGTCGGGACGGTCGCTATTTTCGCGCGCGGTATGTTGCAGCGTTTGTTGATCCTGCTGGGCCTATTGCTCGCCTACGTGCTGTATATCGTCGCGACCAATGGCTTTGGTTGGGGCAAGCCGGTCGACTTTTCCGGACTGGCCGCGGCGCCTTGGTTTGGCTTACCCACGTTGAGCACGCCCCGATTCACACCACATGGCATATTGATGATCGTGCCGGTGGCCATCATCCTGATCGCCGAAAACCTCGGGCATGTGAAGGCGGTGGGCGCGATGTCGGAACGGCCGCTCGATCGATACATGGGCCGCGCATTTCTTGGCGATGGGCTCGCGACCATGCTGTCGGCGTCGGTCGGTGGAACCGGCGTCACCACGTATGCGGAAAACATCGGCGTGATGGCCGTCACCCGAATCTATTCGACATTGGTGTTCGTGGCCGCGGCGGTGATCGCGGTGCTGTTCGGTCTTTCGCCCAAATTCGGCGAGCTCGTGAAGACGTTGCCGGGCCCGGTACTCGGCGGCGTCTCGGTGGTCGTTTTTGGCCTGATCGCGGTGTCCGGTGCGCGCATCTGGATCCAGAATCGCGTCGACTTTGCGCAGAACCGCAATCTGATCGTCGCGGCCGTGACGCTGGTGCTGGGCGCGGGTGATTTCACAGTGCACCTAGGGGGTTTTCCGCTGGGCGGCATCGGCACTGCGACGTTCGGCGCCATCCTGTTGAATGCGTTGTTTTCGCTGTCGAGGCAAAAAATGCCCGAGCAGACACCGCCACATGGCTGATTTCCTCCTACACGCCGACACGACGGTGTGCGCTCTACCGCCCTCTGATGCGCATCCGAGGGTTAAGCCTCTCTTGACATCCTCACCGTTTGACGCCGATCATTAGCCCACCGAGAGATCAAATATTCATTTCGTCGTCATATTGATCGATCGCCCCCTTCAGAAGCTGCAAAAGCTCATCCAGGAGACAAGCATGATGATCAAGCGTCGCCCCGGCACTCGTGCCATCCGCGTCGGCACCGCCGCCCCCGCTGTTTCAGCCTTGACCGCGGAGGTGAAGACCTTGGCGACACCGTCACGCCCGATGCCACGCCGCCCGCTGGGCCGTCGTGCCGGATTCCGACGCCTGACTTCTGTATTGACCTCTGCGCTGTTGCCGGCAGTGCCGCTTGGCATCGCCTATGGCCTGAGCATGGGGATCGCACCCGCCGCGATGGCCGCCACGACGGTAACCATCGGGACCATCAATAATCCCGACATGGTCGAGTTGAAAAAGCTCGCACCGCTTTTTGAGAAAGCGCATCCCGATATCCATTTGAATTGGGTGACGCTGGAAGAAAATCTGCTGCGTCAGCGTCTGACAACCGACATCACCACCGGTAGCGGTCAATTCGACGTGATGACGATTGGTGCTTATGAAACGCCGCTGTGGGCAAAGCGTGGCTGGCTCACGCCATTGACCGATCTGGGCGCGTCTTACGATGTGAACGACATCGTCAGCACCGCGCGCGATAGCCTGACGTACCAGAACAAGCTGTATGCATTGCCGTTTTACGTCGAGAGCTCGATGACCTTCTATCGCAAGGATTTATTCAAGGCGAAGGGCCTGACGATGCCGGACGCGCCGACCTATGCGCAGATCGCCGACTTCGCGTCGAAGGTCGACGATCGCGCACATGGCGTCTACGGGATGTGCTTGCGCGGCAAAGCCGGCTGGGGCGAGAACATGGCGTTCGTCTCCACGTTGGTCAACACGTATGGCGGCCAATGGTTCGATACGAACTGGCACGCAACGCTCGACACACCGGAGTGGCATAAGGCCATCACCTTCTATGTCGATCTGTTGAAGAAATACGGGCCGCCCGGGGCGAGCTCGAACGGCTTCAATGAAAACCTGACATTGATGTCGTCCGGCAAATGCGCGATGTGGATCGACGCGACTGTCGCAGCAGGCCTGCTCTATAACAAGGGCCAATCGCAGGTCGCGGATCAGATCGGCTTCGCTGCAGCGCCTACCGCAGTCACGCCGAAGGGCAGCCATTGGTTGTGGATGTGGTCGCTCGCCATTCCGAAGAGCTCGAAGTCCCAAGCCGCCGCAAAGGAGTTCGTGACCTGGGCGACGTCGAAGGAATATGTGGAAGCCGTGGCAAAGGATCAGGGCTGGGCATCGGCACCATCCGGCACCCGGCAGTCGACCTACGCCAATCCTGAATATCAAAAAGCGGCACCGTTCTCCAGCTTTGTGCTGAAGGCGATCGAGACCGCGAATCCGAACGATGCGACGCTGCACAAAGCACCGTACACCGGCATTCAGTTCGTGGCGATTCCGGAATTCCAATCGTTCGGCACCGTGGTCGGACAGAGCATTGCTGGTGCGCTGGCCGGACAACTGACCGTCGATCAGGCATTGAAAGCGGGACAGGCAACGGCCGACCGTGCAGTGCGCTCAGGCGGCTATCAGAAGTAAATCGGCAACTGATCAGAAGCTAAGCCCGGTCGCACCGCCCGCGTGCGACCCCACACGAACGCAGCCGCCCGCCGCCTGCCGCTCTTTTAGGCGCGCAACGGGCGGCGTTCACTTGACCGCTTGACCGCTGAAGAGGTGCTGAATGTCCTCGCTTTCTCCTACACCCACGACGCCGCTGTCGGCCCCGCAGCCGCCAAAGCAGGCTGGCGGACCCAAGGGGTCCAG
>CAWUJR010000437.1:0-3750 GCA_963922375.1 uncultured Robbsia sp. | reverse complement strand
TGCCAGCGCGATGGCCTCGCGCTTGTCGCGCGCGTGCGCACCCAAGCGCACCAGCTTGGGCGTCAATAAACTCGTCATGCCGTCTCCGCCGTTTTTTAGGTTCTAGTGTCTGCACGCTGTTCAGCTTCATTGAAATCGATACCACAGCGCAAGTCAAGCGTCCAGATCGACCGCGCGAGACATTTTTTACTCCAAAGCGCGGTTTTACTAAGATAAAGTGGCATATCGATGACGGCACGACGCCGTCAACAGCCCAGATTCGGTCCATGTCACTACGTATCAAAGACGTTGCAGAAGCCGCCGGCGTATCGGTCACCACGGTGTCACGCGTGCTGTCGAATAACGGTCCTGTGAGAGAGAGCGTACGCGCGCGGGTACAGGCCGCGATTCAACAATTGGGATATCGACCAAACGCTGCCGCCCGACGCCTGCGCTCCGGCGACAGCGCCACCATTGGGCTCCTGGTATCGGACGTACGCAATCCGTTTTTTACCGACGTCAGTCGAGCGGTCGAAGACGTTGCCTATCGGCATGGGATGCGCGTGATCCTCTGCAATACCGATGAAAACCCCGAAAAAGAGGCGATGTATCTGCGCCTGATGGAGGAAGAACGGGTCAGCGGCATGATCTATTCGCCCACGCGCGAGGCCGCGGAAACGTTCCAGGCGGAGGCGTTTCCGTGCCCGATCGTGATGATCGACCGCGCCGGCGCGAACAGTCCGACCGATGCGGTGACGCTCGACAATCGTGCGGCGTCGGCGCAATTGGTCGCGCATCTGATTGCTCAGGGTCATCGCCGTATTTTCGGGCTGTTCGGCAATTCGAGCACGACGGGCCGCGAACGACATGCCGGGTATTGCGAGCAAATGCAACGGCACGGACTGCCGCTCGACGACGGATTCGTCGAGCCTCAGGCGGAGGGTTCGCAGGCGGCGGTGACCGCTCGCCTGAGCCGCGACCGGCCGGACGCGATCATTGCCAGCAATGGCTTGATGCTGCTGGGCGCCTATCGGGCGCTGCGCCTGGCCGGCCTGCATGCGCCAAATGACATTGCACTCGGCGGCTTCGACAACGATCCGTGGACCGAACTGGTCGACGGCGGCGTCACCGTCATTGCGCAGCCGGTCTATGACATCGGCAATCAGGCGATGACGTTGCTACTGCAGCGCCTGAGTCAGCCGGATGTGCCCCGGCAAACGCTTGTCTTGCCCGGCGAACTGATTGTGCGCGGCTCGAGCGCACGACCTGCACGTCAAACCGCACCCAACCTTTCATAATGATTACCTGCAAAATCATTGCTTTAGGGGGATAATACCAAGATTCCGAAATAATCAATCAATACTTTCACCAATGCCTGAGCCTCATCACCCGTCCGACGTGCCCGCCAAGGCCGCGCCGGTGACGCTCCAAATTGTATCGATCGTCGTTTTCACCTTCCTTTGCTACCTCAGCATCGGCATCCCCATCGCGGTCGTTCCCGGCTATGTACACAGTAACCTGGGCTATAGCTCGGTTATTGCCGGGCTCGCGATCAGTGTTCAATATCTCGCCACCTTCATCACTCGGCCGCTCGCGGGGCGTATGACTGACGCCGTGGGCGCGAAAAAAACCGTCCAACGCGGGATGATCGGCTGCGCGATCAGCGGCGTCTTGCTGATGCTCTCTGCGGCGCTGCATAAATTCCCGACGGCCAGCCTGAGCGTGCTGATCGCCAGCCGTCTCGCGCTGGGTCTCGCCGAGAGTTTCGGGTCCACCGGGTCGATCATGTGGGGCATTGGCCGCGTCGGACATCACAACAACGCCAAAGTCATCTCGTGGAATGGCGTGGCCACCTATAGCGCACTGGCCATCGGCGCCCCGCTTGGTGTTGCGATCGAGCAATCGATGGGCTTTATCTGGCTCGGCGTGCTGGTCACCGCGTTGTCGTTGCTCGGTTTGACCCTGGCGTGGCCGAAGCGTGACGCGCCGGTCGTCCACGGTGAGCGCATGCCGTTTTTTAGCGTGTTCTCGCGTGTGCTGCCGCATGGGCTGGGCTTGGCATTGGGCTCGGCCGGTTTCGGCTCGCTGGCCACATTCGTCACGTTGTACTACGCGTCGAAACAGTGGCCGCATGCGGCATTGTCGTTGACGGTGTTCGGCACGCTGTTCGTCGGATCGCGCTTGCTGTTCGCGAATTTGATCAAGACCCAGGGCGGATTCCGCGTCGCCATCGCCTCGTTCGCGATCGAGTCAGTGGGTCTGCTACTGGTCTGGCAGGCCAGCATCCCGCAGGTAGCGCTGGTGGGTGCAGCGTTGACCGGCATGGGTTTCTCGTTGATCTTTCCGGCACTGGGCGTCGAAGCGGTCGCATTGGTGCCGCCATCGAGCCGCGGCACGGCGCTGTCCGTGTACTCGGTGTTTCTGGATGTTGCGCTGGGCATCACCGGTCCGCTCGCCGGCTTCGTCGCCGGGGGCTTCGGCTTTGCCGCCGTCTATCTGTTTGCAGCGATGGCAGCCGTTCTCGGCGTCGCGCTGTCGGTCGTCATGTATCAACGGGCGGGGGGCAGCCTGTCGCGACGCACCGCCTCCTGAGTGAGGAGGTCGCGGGGCTTCGCTCATCGGTCAATCATAAATCGCTGAGCGACGCGCGCGGCAGCCACAGATAGTGCACCGGGTCGTCGGGACAACTGCCCAGCCCGCATTCGAGCGTCGTGCTGACGACATTGCCGAGCGTCAGCAGCAAAAACACCCCTCCGATCCCCCTGACCATCTGCCGCTGCCATGCCGGGCGCGGCGCTCCCCGTTCGGTGTCGCCTGGCGCGGGCATCAGCGCCAGACACAGTGCACAAAACATCACCAGCCCGGTGAAGCCGACAAAGGCCCAGGTGTAGAAATGCAGCCCGAACAGCGTACTGCCAAACCCCGGGTCGCCAGGATGTAGGTGCAGAAGGATTTGCCTCAGCGAGGGGATGATGCCGCCCATCGCCGAGGCGATGGCCACCGCGTAATGCAACGGCCGCTCGCCCGCGGTCAGATTCAACAGCAGTCCGACGCCCACCATGACGAATGCCAGCCGTTGCAGCAGGCACAGCGGACATGGCAACTCGCCACGTCCGAACTGCACCGCGAATGCGAACGCCAGCGCCCCGGCGATGCCCGCCAGTGCGATCAGGTTCAAGCCTAAAGTGACGCTGATCTGCGCATCTTTGGCGGCGATCTCGCGCGTCCGCGTTAAGACAAGCGCGCCGGTCGAGGCCATCGACACTTGTGCCTCGGACGTTTCGGCACGGCCGAGCACGTTGCCATGTTCATCGTAAGCAGACATATCAAAACGGCAAATCGAGGTGGTTGGACATATGGTAGTTGCACCAGATCAGATAGATCAGCGCGGTCAGCAGCCACACCCATAAGCACGGCTCCCGGCGACCGCGCAGGCCGAACCAGATCGCCAGCGACGCGGTAAAAAAAGGCAACATCATCACCATGGTGGTGCTCCAGGCAGCAGAGCGTCGATATTGGCGGGTGGGGGCACGTTGCTTACACACATGGCCGCTGCATGCAGACGCGCAGCCGCAAAGGCGTCACCACCCGGTGTCGACGCTGCATCCGTCAAAGCGGTCATGATGCTTATTGTTCGATTTAGGTAACAGCTAAAGGATTACTTATTCTTGGCCGCAGCCTGAGCACGGAGTGCGGCAGTGGCGGCAGGGACGGCTGCGCCTTCAGCGTTGTCGGCGGTAGCGGCGGCGGCCGCGGCAGACGTGGTGGTGG
>CAWUJR010000436.1:0-3751 GCA_963922375.1 uncultured Robbsia sp. | reverse complement strand
CCACCCCAAGCAAGTGGAACCGGTGCATCGCGCCTTTTCGTGGACGCCGGACGAACAGGCGTGGGCCAGGCGCGTGCTGCTGGCGGTGGAAGAAAGCAAGGGCGGCGCCGTCGCGGTGGACGGAAAGATGGTGGATGCGCCGGTGATTGCACGAGCACGACGTATTGCCGGTCAGATCGGTACTTGAACACAAGCGCCAGATAGAGCGCGCATTTCGCACCTTCGCAGTCGAAATAAAATATCGGAGACAAACGTGGCTATCGTTAATTCTGGCGCTCGGCTTGACCGTCTGCCCATCACGCGCTTTCACTGGAAGATTCTTGGTTTGATCGGCGCCGGGGCATTTCTCGACGCCTTCGATATCTACCTGGCGAATGGATCCCTGGCCGCCATGGTGAAGTCGGGCTTCACGGATTTGCGGCTCGGATCGTTCTTCATTTCGTCGACCTTCCTCGGCATGATGATAGGCGCCGGATTGTCGGGATACCTCGGCGATCGCTTCGGGCGACGGTATTCGTACCAGGCCAATCTCGCGATTTTCGGTCTGGCATCTCTGGGGGCGGCATTTGCACCTAATATCTACTGGTTGATCGCCTTGCGTTTCGTGATGGGGATCGGGCTGGGCGCGGAACTGGTCGTGGCCGCTGCGACGCTGCATGAGTTCGTGCCGCCGGCCACCCGCGGGCGCTGGACATCGCTGCTGGCCATGATCATCAATTCGGGCCTGCTGGGCGCGACCGCGATCGGGTATTGGGTGATTCCGCATCTTGGGTGGCGCTATATGTTCGGTATTGCGGGCGTTGGCGCGTTGGTTGTCTGGGTGTTGAGACACCGGATGCCGGAATCGCCTCGTTGGTTGGAAACGGTGGGGCGGTTGGACGAAGCGGAAGCAACCGTCTCGGCGATCGAACGTGAGGTCGCCGCACGGTATGGCGACCTGCCGCCCGTCACGCGGATCTTCGATCATGAAACGCCGCGCGCGCCCCTGTCTGCGCTATTTGCCCGGGGTGTAAGAGGGCGTACTTTCGTCGCGGCGCTGACCTGCATCGCGATCAATATGTCGCTGTACGGTTTTGTAGCATGGCTTCCCACCTTCTTCGTCAAAGAAGGGCTGACGATCGTGCAGTCGCTGGGATTCGTGCTGCTCATGTCGTTCGGCGCTCCGGCCGGCGCGATCGTCGGTTATTTTGTTGCCGATCGAATGGGGCGCCGAAACGGCTTGGTGGTATTTTCGTTGCTGACGGTCGCATTGAGCTTCGTCTACGTGCAGATGCGCGAACCCGCATTGATTTCCGCCGTAGGCTTCATGCTCGTAACGGCAATTTACACCGTCTGTACGCTGGGCCTTTTCGGGTATATTCCGGAACTGTTCCCGACCACGCACCGTTTGCGGGGCACAGGGATCGCCGGCACCTGCGGACGCGCGGCGTCGATGTCCACACCGTATGTGGCGATCGTGCTTTATACCCACTTCGGCGTTACCGGCGTGGTCACGATGGTCAGTGGGGTTCTTTTATTGATGAGCGCGGCTATTTTGATTCTGCGCGTGGAAACGAGTCGACAGACACTGGAGGCTTTGTCGCCGGGGTTGCCGAATGCCGATACCGCTGCGGGTCATATCGCGAACGCATCCAGAGGCCCCCTCGGCTCGGCGTAGTTATAATTCAACTTTGATCGGAGAGCGCGTCAGAGGGTTGCCGCTTCCTTTTCGGAAAGTTGGATCGAAACCCGCCCATGCACTTCGATTTTGTCGACCTGAGTCTGATGACTGCGCTAGCCGATACCAAAAATCTGGCTCGCGCGGCCAGCAAATGCCATCTCTCCGCACCGGCTGCCAGCAATCGCGTTAAAAATCTCGAAGAGGGTCTGGGGTTTCGTCTGCTTTACCGTACCAGTCAGGGCATGACGTTGACGCCGGCCGGCGAGTCCTTTGTCCACCATGCCCGTGCGGTGCTGGAGCAAACCGAGCGGCTGGCCGCCGACATGCAGGATTTTGGCGAAGGGATCAAAGGACACGTCAGAGTCTGGGCCAATACCACCGCGATCAGCGAGTTCCTGCCGGCGACACTGAGCCAGTTCCTGCGCGAACATCAGGACGTCAATATCGAGCTCCGCGAAGTCCCCAGCGGCGAGATTGTGAAAGGGGTAGCCGAGGCCGCCACCGACATCGGCATCGTGGCCGGGAATGTCGATGGCGGACACCTGGAGATGCTGTCTTACCGCGACGATCGTCTGGTGCTCGTCACCGCGCCGGACCACAAGCTGTCCACACGCGAGGCGGTAGACTTCGCCGAGACGCTCGACGACGACTTCATCGGCTTGCCGTCCTCCAGTGCGATTCATTCTTTCATCACGATTGCCGCCGATGCGCTGGGCCGACGCATCAAGATGCGCATCCAGGTGGGCAATTTCGAGGCGGCATGCCGGATGATCGCTGCCGGTGTGGGTATCGGTATCGTGCCGGAGTCGGTCGCGATACGCCATGGCAAGACCATGACGATTCGCACGATCAAGTTGAATGACCTGTGGTCGGAGCGCAAGCTGAAGATCTGCGTGAGATGTTATAAGGATCTGCCGCTTTTCTCACGTGAACTCGTCGATATGCTGACCTCCGAAGGCGGATGACGTTCGAATGGACCCGCGTGCGCTATTTCAAACGCAGGGGTTTGCCATAGCCGGTCAATTCCAGGTAGCCGCGGCCGTTCGGTTGACTCGCTTGATGGGCTGCTGGCGGTTGGGTTTGCGGTCCTGCCGGCGGTCCGGACGGAGGGCCCGACTGATGTCGGTCCGGCACGAGTTGCACTGCGCCTTCCCAATAGACGGAGCCGGTGGATTGGCTTGAATCCAGCTCCTGATCGTTGAACAACGGCGAAAGTCGCCAAGTCATATCGCCCGTCGTCAACGTTTGTTCGACCGGATAAGAAGCGTCGGTGCCGGGAGAGCGCCAGTGGCGCAGTGGAGCGAACGTCACGGCGTTGGCGCCAAAGTCGCGGACCTGGCCGTCGACGTCGCGCCACGTGGCGTGCGCCCAGATGGCGTTGCCGTGCTTGCCGCGGATGGTGAACGCCATCAACGCCGATCCGTCGCTCATATTCGCGCCGAGCCAATCCCAACCGACCGCCTGCGGATCCAGTACGGTGCTCGACCATTCGTGGTCTAGCCATGCGCTACCCGTCACCGCAAGGGCAGTCAGCGGCGCGTGCGCCGAATCGCCTGCACGACTGATGTGTCCGGTCACGCGGAGTTGCGGCTCGCTATAGTATTCACTGGCCTCGTCGGGCCGTGGCCCTTTTTGCGAAAAGCCGCCCTTTCCCTGGAGCAACGGCGCTTGGGTGGGGGTCATCGTCAGATGTAGACTAAGCGTCGCTCCCTGGACGTTGACGCGATAACTGCCATCGGCGTCGCGTCGCATGCGCCAATCGTTCAATTTCACATCGGTGTCCGCCCGTTTCGCGTAGGCCAGATCGAAATTCTGTCGCGCGATTTGCTGATCGTGTACCAGGTGTCCGAGGTCGGGGTCGCTGATCGCCGCGTGCGCGATGATCAGCTGGGTTGGCGCAAATGCGCTCGGATCGGCGTGGTCGTGATCCGTTGCCGATCGGAAAAACGTGATCTGAAACCCTAGCGGCTTGCCGTCGGGTCGTTGCAGCCAGCCGGTCGCATACCACCATTCGGTGCGATATTCAGGATGCGCACCGCGATCTATCGGGAAGTGCATGGGCTGGCCCGGAATCACTGCCGCGAACGTGCG
>CAWUJR010000435.1:0-3751 GCA_963922375.1 uncultured Robbsia sp. | reverse complement strand
GACGCCGACGGTGCGCCGCACGAGCAAGCGCAGGCCCGCGCGCCATCGGCTGAGGAAGGCGCGATTGCCTACTCCGGGGATACAACGGCAGATTTGGACGCGGCGCTGACGCTGGCCGACGCATTCTGTCAACGCCAGGGCGAGCGACTGACGCCGATCCGTCGCAAGGTGCTGGCGCTGTTGTTGACCTCCGGGCGCGCGACCAAAGCGTATACCTTGCTTGACGAGATGCGCAAGGTGCATCAGGGTTCCGCACCGCCAACGGTGTACCGTGCGCTGGATTTCTTGCTGTCGGTGGGACTGGTGCATCGTGTCGAATCCATCAACGCGTTTGCTGCTTGCCATGACTTGACGCATTGTCATCACGGGATGTTGCTTGTCTGCCAGCAATGTGGCGCGGTCAGCGAGATGCATGAGCCGGAATTGGAGCGCCTGTTGCTCGATCGGATTCAGCGCTCCGGTTACCGCTTGGCGAGCGACGCGGCGGAGTTGAAAGGCGTCTGTCCCGCATGCCAGGCTTCCGAAGGCAGCGCCGAGGCGACGCAAAAACCGGTCGCGTCCCCACCGAGGAGCCGAAAGAACGCGGACGCGCTGCTTTCCTGAAACCGCCATGGGAATCGGCTCCTGAAATAGTTTGTTGAGAAGGCGGTAGAGATGTCTGTAGAAAAAGTACTGGTCACCGGCGCGTCCGGTTTTGTCGGCTCGGCAGTGGCTAGGCTGGCGCAGCAGGCGGGCTTTGATGTTCGGGTGATTCACCGGCGCGATAGTCCGCGCGGCAATATCGAAGGACATGGCTTCGAGTTGTTCGAAGCCGATATGCGCGACGGCGAAGCGATGTCTCGCGCGATGGCAGGTGTGCGCTATCTGTTCCATGTCGCTGCTGACTATCGGCTGTGGGCCCCGGATCCGGAGGAAATCGTTCGTACGAATGTCGACGGTACTCGTACGGTGATGGAAGCGGCATTGCGGGCCGGTGTCGAAAAGATCGTCTACACCAGCAGTGTCGCGACGTTGCGTGTGAAAGGGGCGGGCGGCCGACCGGTCGCCGAAGATGCCCGAATGGACGAGCACGAAGCCATCGGTGCGTATAAGCGCAGCAAAGTGGCCGCAGAGCGTGTCGTCGAGGCGATGATTGCGGAGCAGGGACTGCCCGCGGTCATTGTTCACCCGTCCACGCCGATCGGTCCGCGCGATATCAAACCGACGCCGACCGGGCGATTGATCGTTCAGGCAGCATCCGGAAAAATGCCCGCTTTCGTCGATACCGGTTTGAATTTCGTGCACGTCGACGATGTGGCGGCCGGCCATCTGATGGCCCTTCGCCACGGACCGGTAGGCGAGCATTTCATCCTCGGTGGCGATGACGTGTCCCTACGCGAGCTGCTTGGCTCGATCGCCGAGATCGTGGGCCGCAAGCCGCCGCGTGTCGAGTTGCCGCGTTGGCCGTTGTATCCGCTAGCCGTGATGGCGGAAGCCGCGGCGAAGGTGACGAAGAAAGAGCCGTTTGTGACGGTCGACGGTTTGAACATGTCCCGCTATATGATGTTCTTCTCATCGGCGCGCGCGAAAGCCGAATTGGGCTATACGGCCCGTCCTTATCGCGCGGCGCTCGCCGATGCGATTGCATGGTTCGATCAAGCAGGGTATCTGCGCTGAAACACTCAGCGTCGGCGCGCCACGGGCATAGTGTGCGCCGGCGCACTGACGTTTCCGAGACATGCGCTTTCAAATCCTTTGCATCGGACTTTGACGCCCGCCTAAAACCCATTACACTCGCGCAACGGAGCCGCTATCTGTGCGGCTTCAATGGCCGAGGCGTAGCGCTCGCGCGCGTCCGGCATCCAATAAAAATTCTGCAAGTATCGTAGCGTGGCCTATCGGTGCCGCGCGGCGCGGAGTGCTGGCTTATGTTCAAAAGGTCGATTCGGCAAAGAATCATCATCAGCCTCGGCTTGATTTTCGCGCTGATGATTGTGATGGCGGCCGTTTCCTATAGCCGACTGTTGGTGATCCAGAAAGAGGCTGACCGGGTACAGAACGATGGCGTTCCCGGACTCTACTATTCCACCACGTTGAGAGCGACCTGGGGCGAGGTTTATGTGACCGCAGCCCGGCTGGTTTACATCGATACGGGCGATGCCAGCATCCGTGCCGACCATCAGCGACTCGCTGAAGCGCGTACGCAACTGGGTTCCTTGATGGCAAAGTACGACGCGTCCGTTTTTACGGAAGTCGAGCGCAAACAAGCCGACCTGTTCAAAGCGGCGGCCAATCAACTGTTGAAGGCATCCGATGTAGTGGTCGCGGCCATTGCGGTGTCGCATGATGCCGCCGATGCGGCGTACAACGGCCAGTTGACGCCGGCTTGGGAATCCGGACGGACCGCGCTTCGTGCGATCAGTGATATCAACAAGCGCAGTACAGACGCCGCCACGCAAAGCATTCGCCAATCGGTGGCGGATGCGCAGCGAGCCATGGCCATCACGCTGTGCGTCGCGCTGGCGGTCGCCGTTCTGTCCGGTTTCTTCCTGTTCCGCGCGATCACGCGTCCGATGCAGGAGATCGTCGATGCGCTGGATGTCATGCGCACCGGCGATTTGACTGGACGCCTCGACTTGGGGCGCTCGGACGAGTTCGCCACGCTCGAAACCGGCTTCAACCGGCTGATCGGCGAACTGACCGCGTTGGTCGGGCAAGCGCAGCAGTCGTCGGTCCAGGTGACCACGTCGGTCGCCGAAATTGCGGCCACGTCGAAGGAACAGCAGGCGACGGCGACCGAAACTGCCGCGACGACGACCGAAATCGGCGCAACCACGCGCACGATGTTGTCGACCTCGAACGAACTGGTTCGCACGATGAGCGAAGTGTCGATCGTCGCCGAGCAGACGGCCGTGCTCGCCGATACCGGTCATGACGGCCTGACGCGGATGGGCGATACGATGCAGCAAGTGATGGACGCGGCTGGCTCCGTCAATGCGAAGCTGGCGATCCTGAATGAAAAAGCCGGCAAGATCAATCAGGTGGTCTCGACCATTACCAAGGTCGCCGATCAGACCAATCTGCTGTCGCTGAATGCGGCCATCGAAGCGGAAAAAGCCGGCGAATACGGCCGTGGATTCGGTGTTGTCGCGACCGAGATTCGCCGATTGGCCGACCAGACGGCCGTGGCCACTTACGATATCGAACAGATGGTCAAGGAGATCCAGTCGGCGGTCTCGGCCGGCGTGATGGGGATGGACAAGTTTGCCGAGGAGGTGCGTCGCGGCATGGGCGAAGTGCAGCAGGTAGGCGGACAGTTGTCGCAGATCATTGCGCAGGTTCAGGCCCTCGCACCGCGCTTCCAGGTCGTCAACGAAGGCGTGCAGGACCAGGCCAGCGGCGCCGAGCAGATTACATTGGCGTTGTCGCAGTTGTCGGAGGCCGCGCAGCAGACGGTCGAATCGCTGCAGCAGTCCACGCAGGCGATCGATGGACTGACGCTGGTGGCGAACCAGTTGCGTACCGGCGTCACGCGTTTCAGGTTGCAAGCCTGACGCCATGCTGTTTCTGATCTTCTCGCTGGATGCAGACCGCTACGCGCTGGAGGCGAGTGAGATTCTGGCGATCCTGCCGCTGCCGGTGTTGAAGGCGTTGCCGGGAACGCCGCCGTGGGTGGCCGGATTGGCAAGTGACGCTGTCGGCACGTTTCCGGTGATCGATATGGCGGCGCTGTCGCTGTCGCGTCCGGCGCGTCGGGTGATGTCGACGCGCT
>CAWUJR010000434.1:0-3753 GCA_963922375.1 uncultured Robbsia sp. | reverse complement strand
GGCTCAGGGATCGGCGGGGCATTGAGGTGAGACGTTGAGCGGCCGTCGCGCGATACCTCGTCGAGCAATGCACTCATGCGATCGCGTGGAAGCGCGTAGAACGCCCTCCATTGGGCGGGCGTAGGGTTGCGCCCATCCATCGCGTTACGCCGCCACTGAGAGACCGCTGCCGCTGCCGACGCGCGATCCTGCAAGGTCGTTGCATGGTGCAGCAGCACATGCGAGCGGTGATCTTCGGGCAGATCACGGAACCAGCCATGCTGCGATAACTCGGCGTGTGCCTGTCGCTGCGAATGTGAACCCTCCCCCGCCAGCACCCGGGCATGGTCGTGGTCATCAGCAATCAGCACGTCAGCATAGTGCCCCTGCACTACCACCCCGTCGCCGCGCGTATAGGTGGGGATGAAAACCCGATGCCGACGGGTCGCTTTCAAGAACAGGAGCGGTCCGGCGACGGCATCATGGCTTGCTGGGTCGAGCATCTAAAAACCTCGTTATTCGAATAGAACAACGGTAGCGTCACGACGCCCTTAGTTCGTTGACTGTATTTTGATTGGTGTACACAATTCAAACATCCAAACACTAACAGCGAACGAACATGAAAGGGATGGAAGCAATCGCTCAGAGGGTAAGCCGGGTAGCAGGCGTGCCAGTTGAAGTCACCCTCCGCGGTGGTCAGTCCTTCACGTTTTCGACCGATGAGCGCAACACGCAGGCTGCTGACCGTATCGCCGCTTTCATGCGGATCGACAACCGCGCAGACGTGCGGATCCTTCACGATGTCGAATGCGGGTCTTTCGTGTATGTCGACATTAACTAACCCAACGCAAGGGGCGCGAATGGCAATTTACGAGGTAACCTTTTGGTTCCGACGAGTTAAAGGCGAGGCAACTGTATCGGTTGAGGCGCCCGAAAACCATGATAGCTACGCTATCGGCAAAGCGGAGGAAATGCTGAACAATGATTTGGGCCCGGTACTGCTCCACTTCAAAATTGCCAAAAGCCACCCTGCGTCGAATACCCGCTGAGACATGACCGCAAAAAGAACAGGCAGCGTCACCTTGGGAGAGGTAGCGGCCCGCGCTAAAAAGCTCGATATCGCGTGTTCACGTTGCGATCGCAGTGGGCACCTAAGTCTGGCCAACCTACTGGCCCAGTACGGCCCTGAAATGCGAATGCCAGACCTGGGAACCGTGCTCGCCGCAGATTGCCCCCGAAGTAAGGACTCAGTGCCCAGCCGTCGCTGCAGCGTGTTTTACCCAAATATCAGCACCATCATGGGCAGCGCGATTAAGGACCCGAAAACGTGAAAGACGAACTCCAAATGTGGACCATTTTCAATAGCCCCGCCGATCGGCCCGGCTGTATCTTCGCTCGGAGATTTGTGGCAGCTGATGGTAAGTCCTTGCCGACCGCTGACGTCATCAGTGGCGAAACGGTCGAAGCTATCCGCGCCAAGCTGCCGCCCGGACTGATTTGCTTCCCCCGCTCCCCAGACGATCCCATCAGCGTGGTCGAAACATGGCTGTGAAACGCAGCAATCCGCCCGGCGTGCCGCCGGTGACCGGGCGCGGGGGGGCGGGTCGCGGGCAAGGGCGGAAAGCGGAAGACGGCGCGGTCGGACTGCTGACCAAAAACGTGCGACTGGATCAACCAACCATCGACACCCTCCGCAGCTTGGGCAGTGGGAACCTGAGCGTTGGCATCCGGCTTGCCGCGAAAGCCCTGCGAGAGCGTCCCTAATCGCATTGACGGGCCTGTCTCACCGGGTGTACGGTCTCAGAATTGACCGTAAAACCTGGAAATCCATCATGACCAATGAACGCAGCGGCTTTGCCGTCTTGGCGGCAATGCTCGGCGTCGATGCCGGCGTCCTTCGCGCGATCGCAGACCCCTGGAACACCGACGCGCCGCCTCCGCCCATGAACCCCGCTGCTTTCATCGCACGCGTGATCGAAGCGAGAGACGTCGCCGCCGAGCTGAACAACACCAATGCGTGGGAAATGGCGATCCGGACTTCGATGGATGAGGCCGATATCCCGGTTTCCCTGCCAACGGCCGGCGTGCCGCGACTGGTCGTGCACGAAGGCGGAAAAGGCGAGGCGAAAGAATGAGAGGGATTGCAGGGCCCGCAGCGGTTCAACCCATCCAATACCTTTTTATCGATGGCGCCTACTTAGCCATGGAATTTAAGGCATTCGGTGACCGGTGGTTCAAAGGTGAGCAGATCGAAATTGACTATCGCGCGCTCAGTGTAGGCTACAAGAAAACCTTTTTTTTCGACTGTCACCCGCCGAAGAAGGAAACGGACGACCCAGCTACAACCACCGAAAAATGGGAAAAAAAGGAGGCGTTCTTTGAGTCTATAGCCTCAATTGCAGGCTGGCATGTGTTCAATGGTGAAGCTAAGATTCGCCGCACGCGCGGAGCAGAACAGAAAGAGATCGATGTGATGATAGCGGTCGAAATGCTCACAAATTCGCATCGCCGGAATATGGACTCACTGGGATTCATCAGCGGCGACCTTGATTTCCGCCCGCTTGTTGAAGCAGTCGTGCGCGATGGAATGGAAGTCGTGCTTTTCCATGGCGCCCAAGCGAGTAAGGAACTTCGAAGGGCGGCCGATCAAAACGTTCTTATGGACTGTTTCTGGCTGTATTCCAAAACGACAAGCGCATTCAAACAGGGGCATCCATTCCCAACTGTGTCGCACCATGGAGGTGCCGTCAACAGAGGGACTGGGCCTTCATTTCAAGCAAAGTGTCAGAAAACTGGGGAAATCGTTGCCTTTGCGTACTTATTGAATTTCGAATTCGATCAACATCGCGAAGTCGTCATAGATGAAGTGGGCACGGTCAATGGCATGAGGTACTCAATGACACTTCCGAATGACAATATCCAATTTTTGCTCGATGTCTACAGTTTCTGCCGTCATCCGTGCAAATGGGAATCGCTGCTTAGTTAGATCCGGACACCACTTGCGGGCCGCCTCGTGCGGGTACGGCTTTCACCGCTGGGGAGCACTCTCTCATCCGGGTGTTGCTCCGATGTAGCCCGATTCTGTTTGAGCACCGCCAAGAACGCCAGGCCAACTATCCAACCCGCGCACGCCGGGTGGCTGCTGACGGCGGCAAAAGCAGCGGCCGCAACAGTCACAGAACAAAACACCGCGCGCGGCCAGCTCATTGCAGGGGGGCCGATGCGGCCACTAAGTCACCGGAGATCTCGACCGCGCCCGTTATTTTGATGATTCCATCACGGTGAGCGACTAAATCGATCGAAACTGGCGTGTTGCGCTGCCGGCAGTACAGCGCATAGCCTTCGAGCTCCCATAGCTTCTCGCGAGCAGCGGCCAGCGCCTTGCGACGCGCCACGTCCTCTCCTATCTCAGCGTTGAAGTTCGCCTCAGACACACAAGCGGAATGCCCCGATGCGAGGAAAAACTTGCTGTCGAGGAAAGCGTGAGCGAACGTGGACGTCGTGTCGGCAGGCCGCTGAACAACGACGCATGTGACGCGTTTCATCAGCGCCTCAACCTGATCTGGCGTCACTCGCTCCGCAACGGCGCCTGCGGCCTGTATCTTTGCCTCCAACGCAGTATTTTCATTGAATGTCGACAACGACTTTCTCCTTCGAAAAAAAGTAAAAAAACGGTAACTGCGGTGTGCCAGGCCATAGGTAGCCACCGCCCACCATGTCCACCAAAACAGATATGAAAGTGACATGCGCCCCTTAACCGACGTCGTGGAGCTC
>CAWUJR010000433.1:0-3768 GCA_963922375.1 uncultured Robbsia sp. | reverse complement strand
TCGTTGATAAACGTATGACAGATGCCGGTGCCCGCAGGAAAAGCGATCGCATCGCCAGGACGCAATGCATGCAGATGGCCGTCGATCCAAGCATGGGGTTCGCCTTCGAGCACATAGACGAATTCCTCTTCCTGACTCTCCGCATGGGGATAGGACAGTCGTCGTCCCGGCGGCAGCCGTTCGTGATGAACGCCGATGCGTGTCAGTCCCAGCGCCCGACCGATGGGCGCACCGATTGCCATCCATTCCGGGTGTCGGGCATTGTTCGCATCGTTTGGATAAGCGGGGGTATCGGGCCCTTCCAACTCACGCCAATGTCGAATGAAAGCAGGCCGTTCCATGGTGTCTCCAAAAGTCGTTTTAGGTATCTGCATCGAGCTCGAAGCAAAATGCGGCCCCGCGGCCGGCTTCGTCGACCAAGCGTATCTGGCTGTGATGCAATTGCAGCATGCGTTGAACGATCAGCAGCCCGAACCCCCCACCCTGGTGCGTACCGCCAGCACGGAAAGGCCGCTCGAACAGACCGTCGCGCAGCGGCGGGGGAATGCCCGGACCCGTGTCGCTGACAGTGACGAACACCTTTGCATCGCGATACACGAAATCGACGCTGATGGTGCCATCGGCAGGTGTATGACGAATGGCATTATCGAGCAAATTGGTCAGCACGCGCTCGATCATCCCGAGATCCGCGCGAACAGCGGGCAGGCGCGGCGGAATGCCCGCACGCAATTGAATTTGGCGCGCTTCGGTCGGCAGCTCGAATTTCTGAAAGACGTCTTGCAGCAGGTCGACCAGTGAAAATGTCTCCCATACAGGCTGCACATTGCCATGTTCCAGCCGCGCCAGCTCGAACAGCGTCTGTGCAAGGCGACCCACTTTGGCGCTTTGTGCGAGCGCGACGGCCAGATACCTTTTTCGCTCCGCTTCGCCAAGCGTCTCGGCCTTTAGCGACAGCGTTTCCAGGTAGCAGTGTAGCGATGTCAGCGGCGTGCGCAAGTCATGCGATATATTCGCTAACATCTCGCGCCGCTGTTGATCCTGCTGCGTCAGTGCGCGCCATTGTTGCCCGATCCTTTCTGCCATCTGGGCGAACGTCGACTCGAGCACGGCAATGTCATCGCGTAGCTTCAGGTCCGCTGTTCCTGTCGAGCGCGGGACGGCAGGCTGTGTGCTTGGCTCGCCGTCGGCATCGAAGCGGCCCATCGCAGCGGACAGTCGACGCAGCGGCCGGGTGATGAATCGGAATGCCATCAAACCCGCCAGCAACCCTAACAAGGTCACCAGTGCCATATCGCAAAGCGTCGTGCGGAGCACCGTACTGGCGTTCACGCGTGCGGCGAGTTGGTCGTGCGCTTCGCCGATCAGCACGACGTAGATATAGCCGGAAGGCGCTTTACCGTCCGTTTGCAGCGGCGCGGCGCTGAACACTTTCTGTGCGTGCGTACTGCGAGGGTCGTCGCCCAGGATCGGAAGCGCGTCGCCGGCGATGAAGCGCCGGATGGGCGAGAGGTCGACCGCCGCTCGCTTGATATGTCCTTCAGGCGCATCGTCGCCTTTGATCCGTCCCTGGTTGTCGAGCAGATAGACCTCGACGCTCGGATTGACGACCATCAACTGACCGAAGAGTTTGCGGACGGCATCGGGTCGCAGGCCGTTGGTATCCATCAGCGGCGCGCCGCGCGCGATATGCGCTGCCAGGTCGTGCGACAGCCCCTGCACGACTTCCTTGTCATGCAGATCGCTTGAGCGGACTTGCAACCATGCGGATGCACCGCAGCATGCGAGCAACAGCACCGAGAATACGATCGATAGCCGCTGTGTCAGGGTCAGGTTCAACGTCGGCATGAGCGTGCTGAACGAGGCACGACACCAGAAGCGACCGGATGCATGACCCGAGACGCTACGCTGAGCGCGGTCCGATGTGCAGCCCGACGTGCGGTCCGTGGTGTGGTCCGACCTCTCGCCCGCAGAGCGATCCGGCTTTCGATTCGGCGGCAGCTTCGGGGTCGGTGTCATGCTGCATCCGTCGAGGTGTCGTCTTGCAACGGGGCCCCGTCCGCCGCGCCGGCCAGCTTGTAGCCGCGACGCCAGACGGTCAAAATGCGCTTCGGTTGCGCCGGGTCGGTTTCAATTTTCGCGCGTAAGCGGTTGATATGCGTGTTGACGGTATGCTCGTATCCCTCATGTTGATAGCCCCATACCGCATTGAGCAAGTCCATGCGTGAAAACACTTTCCCAGGGCGTTGCACGAAAAAATACAGCAGATCGAACTCGCGCGGTGTCAGTTCGATCGCGCGACCGTCTACTGCCGCTTCGCGGGTCAGTGGATCGATTGTCAGGCCAGCGATCTGCAGTGTGCCGGCGTCTATTCGCGAATCTTTCGCCATCGCTTCCACGCGACGGAGCAACGCTTTGACACGCGCGACCAGCTCCAGCACCGAAAACGGCTTCGCGAGGTAGTCGTCGGCACCCAGCTCCAGGCCGAGTATCCGATGAATTTCGCTAGAGCGGGCGCTCGTGATGATGATGGGTGTGTAACGCGTCATTGCGCGTGCGCGCCGACAGATCTCCAGCCCATCGACGCCCGGCAACATCAAGTCCAGGATCAATGCGTCCCAGCCGCCTTGTTCGAGCAAACGCAGACCTTCATTGCCATCGGCGCTGTTCACGACCTCGTAGCGCTCGTCGCGAAGGTGCAGGGTCAACACGTTGGCGATGTCCACATCGTCCTCGACGATCAGTATGCGCTTCGGGTTATCCATAAAAGGCGCTCAGGAACGGTTGGGGGCAGAGGATGGGGCGGGCGGACCAGTCGCTATTGTGCAGAATTTCCGGCCGGCGAGTTATCACATTTAATTTAACTTCCCGTGAGGACTCCGACATCGCCTGGACCGTAGGATGGCGCTACGTTCAGCAGTCCCATCGTCACGCAGCCTTGGAGCCCATCATGCAGCATCGTCGACGCTTTCTGTTTTCCGGCGCGGCCGCCGTGGCCGCACTCGCCGCGGTAGGTGGCTGGTCCCGCTTGGCCGCGGCACCGGTTGACACCGCTCCCGGTGCCGAAACTTTTGAATTCATGCGTACCGACGCGCAATGGCACCAATTGCTATTGCCGTCACAGTATGCCGTTTTGCGTGAGGCAGGTACCGAGCGTCCTTTCACGAGCCCGTTGAACAGCGAACACCGGGCCGGGACGTTTTCCTGCGCGGGCTGCCGGCTTGCGGTGTTTTCGTCGCAAACGAAGTATGACAGCCATACCGGCTGGCCCAGTTTCTGGGCGCCGCTGACGCACGCGGTGGCGTCGGCCGAAGACCGGTCTTTCGGCGTGTCGCGCACGGAAGTGCATTGTCGGCGCTGTGGTGGTCATCTTGGCCATGTGTTCGACGACGGTCCGCAGCCGACCGGTCTGCGCTACTGCATGAACGGACTGGCGATGACCTTTACGCCCTCGGCGGCTTAATCAGAGACCATCATGCTACTTATTGTTCTCGCTTATCTCGGTGGCGCGCTCACGATTCTCAGCCCCTGCATTCTGCCGGTGCTGCCGTTTGTGTTCGCCCGTGCCGATCAGCCGTTCGTGCGCAGTGGATTGCCGCTGCTTGCGGGGATGGCACTAACCTTCGCATTGGTGGCCACGCTCGCTGCCGTCGGCGGCGGCTGGGTCACCGAAGCCAACCAGTACGGACGCTGGCTCGCGGTGGCGTTGCTTGCCGTATTCGGTCTGACGCTGCTGTTTCCGCGTTTTGCCGATCGACTGATGTGGCCGCT
>CAWUJR010000432.1:0-3773 GCA_963922375.1 uncultured Robbsia sp. | reverse complement strand
CGTGGGCGGCGTGACGGCATTGCGGGCCGGTTCAGTGCCGGTCGATCCGGTACTTGCTGCTGCGGTGGGTGCTGCGGTGGTCGCCGAGCCGGTGCTTGTGGACGTGCTGATCGCGGCAAGCAATTGCGCACCGCTCATCCCGAACGAGTCGTGCTTCAGCGCCGGGTTCGCGTCCATTTCCTCGCGCATGCGCGCCACGCTCCACCCTTCGATGACCGTCACCGAGAACTGGTTCACGTCGCCACGACCGACCTTCAGCAACAGTTCATACGGCGTGATGCCGGTTTCGAACGCATAGTTGCCGGACTTCAATGACGTGGACATCCCTTTGATACGCGTGATCAGTTCGAACAAGCGCGGATTCATCGGCACACCGGCGGCACGAACCTGTTGCGCCACGGAGCGCAGCGAACTATGCGGTTTGATCGTGACATCCAGTTCTTTGGCCGGCAGCGGCATGGGCTGGACCGCCCACCAGTAGAGGCCGGCGCCGGCGGCCAATATGCCGAGGAGCAGCAACAGCACGACGATTTTACTGAAGTACACGAATTTCTTGACTGCAGACATGCGTTTTAAACCTTTGCCTGGGAAGTGCATTCCGACGGTAATCGGCGAACCCAATATAATACTTGGAAACTATCGCCCCGCCGTTACTGCAGGAAGTGCCCTATGACTGATTCGCTTTCCACCGCGTTACCAGAAGCGTCGACCGCTTCGACCGCCTCCACCGTATCCGCCGCCGCGGACGCCGCCCTTCGTTCACAGCACACGGTGACATCGCTATTGTCACCATCCTCCGTGAGCCTCACGCATGCACGCGCTGCACAAGCGATCGGGCCACGCGGCGCATATGCGGTGCTCGATCAGTTCGGCGTGATCGATGCGCTGGGCGCCGATGCGCTCGATTTCCTGCACAACCAATTGACCAATGACGTCTCGCATCTGACGATGAGTGCTGCGGCGATCGGTGGCCTGTGTTCGCCAAAAGGGCGACTCATTGCGTCGTTCCTCTACTGGCGGCAAGTAGGGAGCGCCGCGCCCGCTGCTGGCCTCGCCTCGGCCAATCCTGCCCCTTCCGCACCGGCCAGCGCCGTCGCTGCGGTGCCTTTCGCAGCGACGGCGCCCGCGCTAGACGGCGTCCGCTTGCTCGTTGCGGCCGATATCCGCGAGGCGATTCAGAAACGCCTGTCGATGTTCGTGCTGCGCGCGAAAGTCAAACTGAGCGATGCGACATCTTCGGTCGGGTTGATCGGTGTGAGCGTGCGTGAAGATCAGCAGTTGTCGTTGTTGAGCGCATTGGGTGAGGGATTCGAGGCACTGCCGGACACGCTGCGCGATCGGGCCGACTCGCCGGCCGGCACGCTGATTCGCCTCAGCGATGCTGCAGGCTTTTGCCGATACTTGCTGGTCTTTCCGCGCGAGGCGCTCGAGCGGCTGAGCGCATTGCTCGATGCATCGCTCGCACGCGTCACATCGAGCGTCTGGGATTGGCTGGATGTTCGCAGCGCGGAACCCCGCATCACGGCGAACACACAAGACGCATTCGTGCCGCAAATGATCAATTTCGAAGCGATCGGTGGCGTGAGCTTTCGCAAAGGTTGCTATCCTGGGCAAGAAGTGGTCGCGCGCAGTCAATATCGTGGCACCGTGAAGCGACGCGCGACGATCGCCCGCATCGCCCCATCGGACGGCCTCGCCGAAGTAAAAGCCGGCGACGAGATCTTCGACCATGGCGATCCGCAACAGCCGTGTGGGCATGTAGTCAATACCGCGCCGTCTCCGGAGGGTGGCGTCGATTGCCTGGTGGAATTGAAGCTGGCGCTGGATGCCGGTGCGACACTGCACGTCGGATCCATCGACGGGCCACTGCTGACGGTCGAGGGCCTGCCCTATGCGTTGCCAGATTTGACGGCATGAATCAATAAGATACTAGATGCAAGAGAGTCAAGATGTAATCCGTCCGGCTTAGTGAGTGGTCAATCCGTATCACTCACCTTTAGACCCAGAGAAGTCTAGCCAAATTAAGGGTCGTTATCGATGCAATAACGACGATCTCTGGGCGGTTGAGTGTATCCTTCAAGAACCACATTGACAGCCACATTGCAAAAAGCCCCGCCGAATTCAGTATCGGCCAAGCAACATTCGAAAAGCGGCTACTTATACAGATAATAAACGTCGCCTGAGTCACTACTGTTAATACCGAACGCAGCGTTAGCAGTGTCATAAGACAGAACGAGTTGTTAACTTTTTGTCGATAGTGTTTGAGCGATCCAGCAGAGCGTCTACGCATCAAGGGCAACAAACTCCAAACCGTTCGCCAAAATATATGATCGGGCAAAATAGATTTCCGCCATTAAATTCCCTCAACTTGGCTTGATATTTTTGATGACCATTTTCTGTATCTTCCGCTATTCCGACCAGATTTAGATGTGGACAGGACCTGATACTAGTCAAGATATGTGAGAAATATCCCCGGGTGTCGATTACAACAAATCGGGAGCCACCGACGTAAGAAATCAAACTAGATATGAATCGGGATCTATCCGCTACAATCTGCTCCCTAGTAATTTTCATAATTGGCACCCGGCTCGCAATTTTACTCAAAACCGTCGAATCAATGGAACTCGGCTTAGGTATGACTGCGGCTATTGGTAACAATCGATCTAAAGAGAAAATAAAATCCTCTACACCCGGGACCATGTGGTTAACTATCACGACCCTTCTCTATTTCGCCGACAAGATTTGATGAGAATACGGACTTAAAAAATTTAGATGACTGAAGCATATTCACAACCTAACCTCCGCAATCCTTGAGACTTTCTGCAAGACATCTCGCACCGCATCCAGTTGCGCCTCCCCCACGTCATTCGCGTCAAACCAACAGTATTGATGCAATGATTTCATTCGCACAACTGAGCAATTGACGTTCAACAAATATCTGAAGTCGCAATGATAGTGTGCGACCTCGCCTTTATGCGGATTTGCCGGGATAGAATGAACGTCGATATCAAATGGAATTGGGTGTGTGCCGTGCCATCCATGCGGCACACATGACATCGCCGTTTCCTCCTCTACTTCTCGCAGCGCGGCTTGCAGTGGTTGCTCCCCTAACTCCACGTGTCCCCCAGGCTGCAGCCAACGAGCCAGGGTCGGGTGATAGATCAGTAAAACACGATCCGCACTAAGAACGATACCACTCGCAGTTATATGCGCCGGAAGAGCATGTCCAGACAGCGGATCCCGTTCTTCGGTAATCCATTCGGCAAGTTTGTCGCATTTCTGCCGCTCTTCCGGAAACAATTCGCAATACAAATGCACTTGCCCGAGCAGCGTATTGCCGCGACTCATTGTAGTTGACATGTCTCCTCCTGAATTACCCCGTCGAGCCTGTCACCAGAACGTCTCGATTAGGTTTCTTCCTATCTCTGCGGGAAGATGGTCGGTCAATGCGCGATCACGATAAATAGGACTCGCCTTAAAAGCCGTCAGTGCCAGACATTCTTCTCTCAGCGTCGCTCGGTGGCGACGTCCCGGCCGACCGGCAAACGCCGCAGATATTTGAATGTCCCGAGCGCTTTGGCGACCAGCGCGCCGTCCGCGTCATAGACTTCGCCGTCGCAGAACGCCATCGTCGTCGAGCGATGCAGCACACGACCGATCGCCCGGAGTCGTCCACGCCCCGGCTGCATGAAGGTCACCTTCATTTCGACGGTGACCAGACCACGCGCGCCATCGCTCGCATGCCGTGCCGCGAGTGCCAGCGCAGCGTCGAG
>CAWUJR010000431.1:0-3775 GCA_963922375.1 uncultured Robbsia sp. | reverse complement strand
AGTTCGCCGGACAGCCATTACTACACGCTGACCAGCGGCACGACCAATACGTTCGCCGAGCGTCAGGCAAACGGCATCCCGTCCAGCGGGGCGGGCATGGACGGGGACGCGGGATCCGCAACGAGCACGACGGCGACGGATGAGAACGGTGGCGGCACCGCCGCCACATCGGCCACCGGTAGACCGCTATTGATCGAAGTCATGCCGGTCAACGTCCCGAATCAGGTCTCCCGTCCGCAGATCGTGACGACCTCCGGCAAGGGATCGGTCGATATCGACGACTACAATCGCTGGTCGAGCCCACTGGGCGACGAAATAGGCACCGCCCTGTCGCAGATCCTCAGTCGCAGACTCGGCGCGATCGACACCTACCGCACTCCCAGACCGACGGGGGCGACCGCCTATCGGATCACCGTGAACGTGCAACGTTTCGAATCGATTCGGGGCGACCGGGCGACCATCGATGCGGTCTGGAGCGTGGTCCGTTCCAGCGATTCGCTGACGTTGACCTGCCGCGGGAGCGCGACCGAGAAAATCGGCGCAAGTCTGGACGATCTCGCCGCCGGTCATCGCAAGGCATTGAATCGCGTGGCCGCGCAGATTGCGCAAGGTGTGCGAATGGAGCGCGGTGTGCCGGTGCAACCGGACAGCGATACGGTTTCGGCGTCGGGGAAAAATAAAGCGCAGAACGGGGCCAATGGGACCAATGGGGCCATCGCGCCTGCCGCCGTACCGCCGATGCTGAGCTGCCCGGGTGCCGTGTAGCCGAGCGTCTGGATGCGAGCACCGGGTCGCGTCGAACGACATGCTCACCGGCCATGGCGGCGGCTGCCATTGCCGCTACCGCCCCACATCATCGTAGTCGGCCTCGCATCGCAGGTCGGCTGCATAGCAAAACGCCCCGTGACCTGCGTCGCGGGGCGTTTTTTATCCGGCATGCACGACGATTACTTGATCGCTTTCGCCAATGCTACCGCATTACCGATATAGTTGCCCGGCGTCATCGCCAGCAACAATGCCTTCGCTTCTTCCGGAATCGCGAGACCGCCGACGAACTGCTGTAACGCGTCGCGGGTGATGCCCTTGCCGCGCGTGAGTTCCTTCAACTGCTCGTACGGATTCTCGACGCCATAACGCCGCATCACCGTCTGCACGGGCTCGGCCAGCACTTCCCAGCAACCGTCCAGATCTTCGTTCAAACGGTCCGGATTCACTTCGAGCTTGTCCAGACCGCGGACGCAGGCGTCGTACGCGAGCAGGCCATACCCCAGCGCCACACCGATATTGCGAAGCACCGTCGAATCGGTCAGGTCACGCTGCCAACGCGAGACCGGCAGCTTCTCCGACAGATGACGCAACAGTGCGTTCGCCAGACCCAGATTGCCTTCCGAGTTTTCGAAATCGATCGGGTTGACCTTGTGCGGCATCGTCGAAGAACCAATTTCGCCGGCCTTCAGGCGCTGCTTGAAATAGCCCTGGGAGATGTAACCCCAGACGTCGCGATTCAGGTCCAGCAGAATCGTGTTCGCACGGGCGATCGCATCGAACAGTTCAGCCATATAGTCGTGCGGCTCGATCTGGATCGTGTACGGATTGAACACCAGTCCCAGACGTTCCTCGATGACCTGCTTCGAAAACGCTTCCCAATCCTTCTCCGGATAGGCGGACAGATGCGCGTTGTAATTGCCGACCGCGCCATTCATCTTGCCCAGCAGCGGCACCGCCGCAATCCGATCGATCGCGCGCGCCAGACGGGCGGCCACATTCGCCATTTCCTTGCCCAGCGTCGTTGGGCTGGCCGGCTGGCCGTGCGTGCGCGAGAGCATCGGCTGCTCGGCATGCGTATGGGCAAGCGCCACCAGACGCGCATGCAGCTTGCGCAGTGCCGGTAACACCACGTGCTCGCGTGCGCCCTTCAACATCAGTCCGTGCGACGTGTTGTTGATGTCTTCCGATGTGCAGGCGAAGTGGATGAATTCGCTGGCCTTCTCGAGTTCCGCCTGCCCCTTGACCGACTCCTTCAGCCAGTATTCGACTGCCTTCACGTCATGGTTCGTGACGCGTTCGATTTCCTTGATGCGGGCAGCATCATGCACGGTGAAGCGCTCGGCCAGGCCCAGCAGAAACGCTTCGGAGGCGGCGGAGAAACGCGGCACTTCGACCAGATCGGCCTGCGACAGCGCGATCAGCCAGTGGATTTCAACCGTCACGCGATGGCGCATGAAAGCGGCTTCCGAGAGCCACTCGCGCAGCGCCTCGGTCTTTGCGGCATAGCGGCCGTCGAGCGGGGACAGCGCAGTCAGCGCATTGAGGGAGTCGATCTGTGGGTCGGACATGAGGGGTCTCGTCGGCGTGGATTTCATCAAGGGCCGGATTTTACCATCAGAGCGAGACCGGACTCACGGTCTCGATGATGCCGCCGCCCAGACACTCGTCGCCCGCATACAGCACCGCCGATTGACCAGGCGTGACCGCCCATTGGTCGGCATCGAAACGCAGCGAGAAGCGATCCGTTGCCGCGAGCGCAGCGTCGGCGACTGCCGCTGACGGCACCCGCGTGTGCAGTTCGCAGCGCGCATCGGATTGCCGATAGCGGGTCTTGGCCGCCATCGGTGCATAGTGGGCGGCGTCCGGCACCACACCGGCGGTCCAACTGATCTGCCCGGCTTCGAGCGTGCGGGACAGCAGCCAGGGATGGTCGTGACCTTGCACCACATACAGCGTGTTCGTGGCCATATCCTTCGCCGCGACGAACCACGGCTCGCCACTACCATCGCGACTGCCGCCAATGCCGATGCCCTTGCGTTGACCCAAGGTGTAGAACGCGAGACCGATGTGCTGTCCGACCACCTGTCCGTCCGGCGTCTTCATCGGTCCCGGGTCGGTGGGCAGATAGCGGTTCAGGAAATCGCGAAACGGCCGCTCGCCGATGAAGCAAATGCCGGTCGAGTCTTTCTTCGCCGCATTCGGCAGACCGATTTCGGCGGCAATCTTCCGCACCTGCGTTTTCGGCATCTCGCCAAGTGGGAACAACGTCTTCGACAATTGGTGTTGATTCAGCCGATGCAGAAAATAACTCTGGTCCTTGCTCGCGTCCAATGCCTTCAGCAGCGCAAACCGGCCGGCATACGCCCCATCGCCGACTTCGCGCACGCGGGCATAGTGGCCGGTGGCGATCGTATCGGCGCCCAGTTCGATCGCATGATCGAGGAAGGCCTTGAACTTGATCTCGGCATTGCACAGCACGTCCGGATTCGGGGTGCGGCCTGCCGAATATTCGCGCAGGAACTCGGCAAATACCCGATCTTTGTACTCGGAGGCGAAATTGACCGCCTCGACGTCGATGCCGATCAAATCGGCCACCGACACCACATCGATCCAGTCCTGACGGGTCGAGCAATATTCGCCGTCATCGTCGTCTTCCCAGTTCTTCATGAACAGGCCGACGACATCGTAGCCCTGCTGCTTCAGCAACCAGGCCGTGACCGACGAGTCGACGCCGCCGGACATGCCGACGACGATCCGCTTTTTTTTGCCCAGATCACTCATTCGGCGTCTCCGACGCCTCCGCAGCCGACTGTCCGGCAGGGGAGGGCGTGCCGGTTTGCGCCGCGTCGCCGCGCGGCTTCAACGAGCCGGCCTGCATATCGAAGCGGAACAAACGGCATTCGAGCGCGCCGTTATATAACGGTGTTTTCGCCGATTCGCGCAGGCGCATCAAACCGGGCAAGCCCCGATCCGACGTGAGCACGAACGCTTTCCAGCCGACGAACCG
>CAWUJR010000430.1:0-3777 GCA_963922375.1 uncultured Robbsia sp. | reverse complement strand
GGCGGTTCGCGCCATGTGGCGCCGACGGCGATACCACCATCCGGTTCCGCCGATGCCGACCGCCGCCACGCCGATCGCGCCGATCGCGCGGACAAGCCATCCGGCGTAACGTTGACCGGTGTCGCGTGTAGAGGGCAATGCACTCTCCGCGCGACGTTGGAACAGCACGACCGAGATATTGTCGTATGCCAACCCATCGAAGCTATTGCGTGCGACACGCTTGATCTTTTCAGTGAACAGGTCCTCGGGCAACACGCCGTCGTAATTGACGACGATCGCCACGCGCATTGCTTGTGGGCGTCGCGGGTCCACGCCGTTGACCGGATAGCTGGCATGCACACGGGCCGAGTCCACGCTGTCAATGCTGGAGACGGTTTTCTCCAGACGTTGTTCAATACCGGAGAGTAGCCGCGCGCGTTCGCTGGTGGGCGTGGTGACCAACGAATCTGCAGGGAAAATATCGCCGATGGCGACGTCGTCGCGTGACGGCAGTTGATATTGCGCGAGCAGGCCGACAGCGTCTGGGAACTGATCGTCGGCGACCACGACCTTGAACGCCTTCTTGCCGTCGAGCTGCTTCTGCGCGTCGATTTGATTGCGTTGCAGCAACGCAATGGCCTCGTTCGCCTGACGTTGGCTGAGGCCGGTGACAAGATCGACTTTGCAGGCCGACAGCACAAGCGTCGCGAGCAAAGGAAGGAGAAGCCGCGAACGCTTCATCGATTTACCCCTTCAGCAGCGTCTCGGGAATGCCCAAGAGCTTCTTTGTCATGACGCTGAGCAGTTGAATCTGTACGGCACGGTCGGCGGCATCAGCTTGCTTTTTCAAAATCCTGTCGCCGCTGATGTCGCCGCTGGCAAGGGTTTTCGCCAGCGACGCCTCATAGTTGGCGCTGTGCGTCGCGTGTTGGGCGAGTGCTTGCAGCAGGCGGTCATCGAGCGACGATACGGGTGAGATCGACGGAATGGCCGTGGCCGTGGCCGAGACAGACGACCCGAGATCGAACGACCGGCGATTCAACGAGAGAGGATTGGACATAGAATAGGCAACGAGCATCGTCGCGGTTAGGGTGGACACGGAAGTGAGCGGATGCCATCACCCGATGTTTCGGATGATCGCGAGATCAAGATCACGCTTTTCCTTGATCGCCGACGATACGAGCTGCCGATAGATGTTGTATTGCGAGGTGGCCAGTTGATAGTTCGCTAGCTTTTGAGGATCAGAGGCACCGGAATCCGTACCCATCGCGCTCAGTGCCAAATCGACGTTATTATTCAAGGTCGTAAGCGGACCGACCATCTTCTTGACCATGTTCCCGAGATAGTCGTCGTCCAGCGATGCGCCTGCTGTTGCCGCTTCAATTAAAAGATTTCTTCGTCTCGTTTCTTCCCCTCGAATTTCTGCGTCGCTAAATGTTGATAAAGCTGGTTTTTCCACTGTCGTCATTTATTTTCTCCGGAAAATTCGGTTTCCACTTTGACAAATATCCTGTTCCGCGGACTCACTTCGCCGCAATGCCGACGTGGTTCTGCTGATATCGGACCACACGGCCGCCTTCACGCTTCACCATACCGCTTGTGGGCGCTTCCTCAAGTAGTACAGAGAAATTCACGACGCGGTCGCCCCAAAGCGATTGAAAGCGCTGAATGGTGTCGTCGATACGTTGTAACTGCCGGTCATCCAGCGCCCCGCCAATGCGAACGGCCGCGCCCTGTGCATACCGCTCGACGTCGAATTCGATATTTGCGACGTCAAGCGAATGCAGCGCGCGGTCGATCACATCGTCTTGACTGTTGTGTTCGACGCGCACACTCCGCGCATATGGGAACGCCTTCATCAGCGCGTCCCGACCCCGCTCGATATCGGCGGGGACAGTATCGGTATTCGTGATCACGAGCGGATGTGCGGGATCGTCCATGCGGACGGTCCAGAACGGCACCCGATGCTGATCCAACAACGCGGCAGCACGTGCAGCTTCCTGGTCGATACCGGACAGCACCGTGCGGCGCATGTCGATGTTCTGGCGCTTTAACATTCTTGACCATCGCTCCAACGGCATTTCCTTGACGAGAAAATAGGTGCAGTCGTCGCGTCCCGGCAGCACGATGGCACCGGTGTGGGTGAATGCGGACAACGGATGTTGCTGCGTTCGGTTTTCGACGATGCCGCGCACGGCATGGCTTGCGGGTATCGCGAAGACGGCCAGCGCGCCGAGCAGCACAAGGGCGAGCAACCACCCGCGTCGATACCAGCGTTTGGTGACGGGCGCGGTGGTGCCTTGCGCACTCACGCCGTTTTGCGGGGTGTCGCATGTACCGCGGAGGTGCGCGTTGACAGCGTCAGACCAGGGCTGCGTCGCGGGCTTCAGCGCAAGCCATAATTTGCCGATCTGCTGCGGGTGATTGAAGCTGATCCACTGGTCTTGCAGCCCGTCGGGTGACAGCACGTGCGCGGCGACCCCGGGTGTTCCCGACGCCGTCTGCGCGTCGGCATCGCTAGGTAAGGTGCCCGTCGATAAGAGCAGTCTGAAGTTGGGTGAGCGCACGGCGAGCGGTACATATAAGGTGTTCTCCGCCTGGGGCAACCTGCCTGTATCCCTGTCGCCCGATGCGGTGGCGGCATCGAAGACATCGTTGCCAACGACAAACGTGACGTCGTCGTCTGGCAACGGGATGTCCGTTCCGTATAAGGGGCCGCTCAGGAATTTCAACGTGAACACTGCGCTTTTTCTCCGCTTCGCGATAGCGTGCTGCTATCAAATATCACCAGACGAAATATAGAAGCGGAACGGCATAGCGCGTATGGGAATAGTCTCGTCCGCCCGTGCCGGACCGTGCGCGACACCTGCATGACGCGGTCACGGCTGCTGCGATAAAAGCTCCGATAACAACGGCTTCACGGCTGGGTTATCAGCGGCGTAAGGGGCCGTATAACAGCTGCGAAACGCCGCCCGCCCGTGATGCTTGAGACTCGTCCCATTCGAGAACGCCTGTACGTAAGGAATACTTTCCTTCGTACTAGCGGGCATCGGCAATGCCGTCACCCATCGATACGGCATTTCTGTGGAGAAGCGAATGAGCCATCTAGTCAGAGCGATCCTGATAGGGGGGGCGTCTGTCGGACTGGCTGCGTGTGTGCAGGTTCCGTCACACGACAGTCGACACGCGATATCAGCAAGCGGTGCGGGCACCGCGGAAGCGTTGTTCCGCGAGCGCGTGGTCAATTGTGCGTTGCCATTGCTTGCGCAGTACGACAAACCAGGCGTTGCGATCACTTATCGCTATACGAACGGCGATACCCGGATCGAAGCGGACGATCCCGCGTTAAGCAAACCGCTGCGGCTGTGCGCGACGCCCGAAGCGGGGCCGCGACAAGCGTTCTCGGGGAAGTTGACGATCTGGCGGCAAGCGCCGGGAGAGGCGAATACTCATCAAGAGGAGCGGCAACGATGAAACCGAACGAGGAGATGTTTGTTTGGCACACAACCCGCCAACTGGAGCTTTCGGCGGATCGTGCTTTGCTAGTCGAATCGCTGATTCCAGATCACAAGCTGCTGCGGCGCTTGACACATGTGGGCGGGCATTGCGTGCCCGATCTGACCGTGCTGGCCCGGCGCTTTCACAGCGGCTATCGCATTGCCGGCGAGGCGGCGCTGTTGCTGACCAGTCGCAAGACGCGTTTGACTTGCCATCACCCGATGCGGGTCGCGTCGCTCGGCGTCGAGCGGCTATGCCGCGCGCTGGCTTTCGCCGATATGGCGTTGCCGAGAGAAGGAC
>CAWUJR010000429.1:0-3787 GCA_963922375.1 uncultured Robbsia sp. | reverse complement strand
GGCAATTTCTTGGCCCCTGCCACCGCCGCGCTGGCGGCCGTCGAAGGCGCGCTATCCAGCTTTGATGGCGCGACACCGTTGCCTGGTGTCGATGCAGGCTTCTTCATGCCACTGAGGCCGCCCAGCACACCGCTCGCAGTCGGCGGCTTATTGGGGATCTTCGTTTCGGCTGGTTTGCTCGCCGGCGCTTGATCCAGGTGCGTCTGAGAAGCCGCGCCCCCGACGCGTCCCATTCCATCGATGTCTGGCATATCGTCCCTCTTATAAAATGATCTCGCATTATCGCGCGCGTACGGGCGCACCACATACGCAAGCGACCCAATTGGCAGGGCGCGTTACTGCTCTCCGATGTTCGCCTGCATCATCGTGAGGCGCGCGACGCGTTGCCGAACGGCACTGGCATACCGATCGCGTTCGGCGGGCGTCTGTGAGTGGTAGGCACCTACCGCTTGCCAGGTATTGCCGTATTTGACGAACATACGATGCAGATACCAGGCCGCGATATACACATTCGAACAAGGTGCCATCAGATCTTCACGCGACACACCATATTGCGATAGCACCGGCAGGTGGATGGAGTTGATTTGCATTACGCCGTAATCGGTTGTGCCGTTCGTGTTGTGATGCATCGCCGATGCTTTGCCGCCCGACTCCTGCCAGGCGATTGCACGCAGGATCGTGGCATCGATATGCTGATACCGCGCGGCGGCGTCGAAGCAATCCGCTATCGCGTCACGCGTCGACATCCCCAATAACGCACACAAGATCAAATGACATCGCCAGACGCGCAGCACTGCGATCGTGTGCGAAGCAAGCCGATTCGAGCTGCTTGCTTTCGCGCGTTGCATCGCTTGTGGGCCGCGGTAGCGGGGCTTGCCGCCGTCCGCACGTAGGTGAAATCTGCCCATGGTTAGCACGGTTGTCGACATCGCCATTCAGCGGGCCATCGTTTCGGACGGTGCTTCATGAAATACGCTGCGATAGCCGTTGATCAATGTCGAGCGGTGTTCCACCCCCCACTTCTTTGCGACGTCGAGGACCCGCGAGACAGGCGCATCGTCATCGAGCAGATGGTTTCGGATGCGTTCCATCCGTTGGCGGCGGATCAGCTCGCTTGGCGACAAGCCAAGGTGCTGTTTGAACGCGGCTTGCATTGCACGCTCCGTGACCCCGATTTGAGACGCCACTTCGCGCACCGAGAGGTCCTTTTGTTCGAGGTTATCCATCAGGTAGCGATACGCGCGGCGATACTTGGCCGGCAGTCGGGTGCTGACATCGTCGGCGATCTGGCTTGCACGCGATGGTTGCACCATGTCCGATGCAGCCGTCGGCATCGATACGCTATCTGCACGCACGTGTTGAATGGACGCGAGCGCATAGCGGCCGTAAAGCTCGGCGAATTCCTGCGTGCGCATCTGTTGCTGCAAAATTTTTGATTTGCAGTACAGATAATCCAAATACCATCGCGCATGCTGACTGCCTACCGCGGCGGCGGCACCCGACATGTCGAGCACGGTTTCCGCCACTGCGGTGGCGCGTCCGGCAATGGCGGCCAATGTGATTTCCAGGCAAAGGCTGCGATAGTAGTCTTGCAGCCCGGCACGACGGATCTGTGCCGCATACTGCTTCAGCAATTCAAATGCACCCGCGTCGCCGCCAGCCAGCGCGTGCAACTGATGCACGTGATCGAGCCGCTGCGACAACAGGGCCATGCCCGAGCCGAGCGCGGGCGAAGGCGACATTGTCTGGGCTAGCTTGCCGGTGACCACCGCGCGCCAATAGATGTGATCGGCAAGCGGTTCGGCGCAGTGCAATTCGTGTTGCGCATTCAGATCCCGGCGCAACATGTCGACCAACGCGATCCATCGCCCGGGCGCTTGTGACGCGGATTCGGAGGTGACGTGCGAGCCGGCCTTCGAAGTGCCGTGTGAGGCGGGCTGTGACGCGGCGTAGTCCATTGCCAGCATCGACAAGTCACCGAGTCGGTCATAAGCGGCCTGAATGCATCCCAGATGGAACAGAACGAGCGTCGCGCCTACCATGCTGTCGAGCCGCTGCGCAGGCGTTGCCGCTTTGTCTTCAGCGACGCGCTTGAAGCAGGTCAATGCGACGTTGAACTGGTTACGAAAGCACGCCTGCCAGCCCGCATTGCGGCATGACACTGTACGCAGCAAGTCGCGCGAGTGGCGAATCGCCTTCTGTGTTCGCCTATAGGTCTCTTCCGCTTCTTCGCAGCGTCCCAGCAATAATTCGAGGTCGCCACAGATCTGCAGGTTTGCATGGGACGGTTCGGCCCGATCGCTTTCGATGTCGGCCAGGTGTGCCGCCAACTGTGCGGCCTCTTGTAGCTGACCGTCGAGGATCTTGGTCGCGAGTGCGGCAGGGATGTCGTCCGATACGAGAACCGAGGATGCTGCGAAGTAGACCGTCGAGAACATGATGCGCTCCTGAAGCTGGTGTGCCATGTTGAAAAGAAGGGCGGCGGGCATGATCGGGAGGGGTTGCTTGTCGCTGCGATCCCGATCGTCATGCTGCTGCCTGCGCCGATGCCTTGGACGCATCTTTTCATCGGCAGGCGAACGCCGGAGCGATCTTTGATAGTTTGTTACCTTTGCTGTGACACTTGGTAGATCGCTCCGGGGGCGGAGCCTTACCGATGTCAATTCTTGCGGTTGGCGCTACGTGGGTGTGAACCACCCGAAGCCGTTGATGGCGAAGAGATTTAGCTTATGCGTCACATCGATGACTTCTTGCCGAAATATTATTTCTTTCTCGTGGTGCGCTGGTATATCCTCTATTCTCTCTCGGAAAGTTCCTTTCAATTTCAAAACAATATGCGGCTGTCTACCCGCCTTGGCGCGCAGGATACGCCACGGTGCCCCCATGTTGCTGATGCATATGGTTATTTTTCATCGACGATCCGGCCAATCGCGCGACGCGATCCTCTGTGCCTGGGAATGTCGTCAGTAAAAATGAAACAAAGCGTAAAAAAGCCCTGTTTGACTAATCGACCTTTGCGATCATTCGTATCGTGCCTTTGACGTTACGAGCGCGGCCGATGTGATCGACGTGGCTGACGTGACCAACGTGACGACTCCGGATCAGGATCGACAGGCTGACCGACAGGTCCGGCGTCGCTCGATGATCGCGGAGTAGGTCTGTCTCCTACCCGGCAAGCCAATCTCATAAAGTGATTTCGAAGGTTAAAAGACAGCATGCGAAAGCGAATGTTACGCGTGGGAGCCGGATGGTTTCTACTTTGCGCCTGGTCGGTGGGCATGACGGCGCAAGCGGGACAGCAGATCATCTTTGAGGGCAGCGCTCGTACATTCAGTGCGGTAAAAAGCAGCGGCAGCGGCGTGCCGCTGCTGGATGCACTCGAACGCATCGTGCCGTCGAGCTATAGCGTGAATATGCCGAATGCCGGGGCCTGGGCTGAGATGCCGGTCAGTTGGCGTCCGGGTGCGTTCGTGACGGTCCTGGGGCAAGTGCTGGCGCAAGACGAAGCATTGCAGGCCCGCGTGAATACCGATCTGCAATTGGTGACAGTGAGCAAGAAAGACATCGCAAACGGCAATGCCGCGCAACCGCAGACGTTGCCGCCTTCGTTGGCGCTGTTGGCGGCGAGCGAGCAATGTCAGCCACCATCGGCGCGCCGTTCGACGCTGGTCCCGATCGCGATGCGAGAGACGAGCAACACCACATCGTCGGGTACAGTGGTAGCACCGACGCCGGTGACTGCGATGGCGACCGTTACCTCGCCGGCACCCACGACATCGCTGTCGGC
>CAWUJR010000428.1:0-3790 GCA_963922375.1 uncultured Robbsia sp. | reverse complement strand
CGATCGGATAGTTGCCGACGCTGCTGCGATAGTCGGCAAAGAAGCCTTTGTCCGTCTCCACCGCTGTATAGGGTGGCACTTCTGTATTGTTCTGGTCGCCAAATGTATCGGTGTGCACGAAGCCGAAATGGGCGACGTCGAGAAAACCCTCCATCTGCCGCCCTGCGAATCCCGCGACGTCGAAACTCGGACAGACGATTTGCTGAAAATTCGCATCGTCCCAGAAAGGCATCGCCGGAATATCCGGCAGTGATACATTCATGCCGGAGGCGGACGCGGTCTTGGCCAAGCATGTCCAAATCAGGCCATAACGTTCGACAGCCGGATAGGTCGTCAGATGCAGCTTGCCCGGAATGGGGGTATTCGGACTGGCAGGAATACGGTTGCATCGTCCGTCTGCGCCAAATCGCAGGCCGTGGTAACGGCAGACGACACCTTCCCCGTCGTGTCTGCCTAGGCTCAGCGGCACCCCCCGATGCGGGCACACATCCCGTGCCACAACCAGTTTGCCGCCCGATCGATACAAGACCAGCGGCTCGTCCAACAGCATCGCGGCAACCGGCGCATCGCCGATGTCGCGCGACTGCGCAATCGGGTACCAATGCGCGGCCAGACGCGTCCAATCGGCTGTATCGAAGGTGCAGTGCGGGGGCGGCGCGACGTTCACGCGATCAGCGAACCCGCCCGCGTCCCTACCCGGATGGCTAGTGGCCCGGTCCATGTTGTCCGGGATTGCCGCGATGCCGGTGGGGGGCGCTAATTCCACGACGGCGACGACGGGTGCGATGGGTGCGACGGTTGAACTCATGGCGATCCTTGACACAGTGAAACGGCGCGCCGGAGGGTGCGGCGCAGCGCGCGGTGACGAATGACTTATCGAACTTGACTGTAGTCGCTGCTTGCGTTGAAATAAACACGCAAATTCCCTCCAACGCGTTGCAAAAAACAGAACACCCGATGGTCGCGCTTTCTCGGTTTGCCCGCTATTTCACCGAAGTGTCCCGGCTTGGCAGCATCCGTAAGGCATCGGAGACGCTGCACGTGTCGCCGTCCGCGATCGATCGGCAGTTGCTCCAGGCGGAGGAGGATATCGGTGCACCGCTATTCGAGCGCATCCCGTCCGGTCTTCGGCTCACCGCTGCCGGCGAGATTCTCGAACACCTGATCCGGACATTGCAGAAGGACTACGTCCGAGCGATCGGTCAAATCGACGAGTTGCAAGGGTTCAGGCGCGGACATGTAAATCTGGCGATCATCGCGGCGTTGGCAGAGGGACTCGTGCCGGAATCGATTGCGGCCATTCAGCACGACCATCCGGCCATCACGGTCGGCGTACAGGTTTTCGATAACGACGACGTGGCGCGAAAGATTGCTGCGGGCGAAGTGGATTTCGGGATGCTGCTCGGGCCCGTGGCCTGGTCCGGCGTCCAGGTACAGGAATCGATCGATGTACCCATCGGGATGGTCGTGCCCCCCGGTCATCCGCTGTGCGACAGTGCGCATCTGCGGCTGAGCCAGACGCTCGACTATCCGACGATCTTCCCCGGCGCACCGCTCGTCATTCACGAACGCGCAAAGGCCCTTTACGAGCGCGCCGGGATCGATGTCAAACACTTCATGTCGTGCAACAACACGATGCTGATGCGCTCGCTTGTGCGTCAGGGGGTGGGGATTGGCATACTGAGTTGGCTCGATGTCGCCGCCGACGTCACGCAGCGTCGCCTTGTCTTCGTACCGCTGCACGAACCGCATCTGAAACCGCTGCAGCTCGTGCTGGCGGTCGCGCCCCGCCGCCAGCCGTCCAGAGCGGCGCGCGAGACGATGCGCTATTTCGAGTCTGAGCTGCGGCGGCTGCCGGGGCGAACGGGGTAATGGTAGCAAATGCCTACGACTCCGTCGTCTTCAGCAGCACCGGATCGTTACGATAAAGATCCGGGAACATTCGTTTCAGATCGCTGACTTTCGGCATGTCGTTGATCGCGATATACGGATAGTCCGGGTGCAGCGCGAGGAAATTCTGGTGATAGCTTTCGGCCGGATAGAAGCCCTTGAAATCCTCGGCCCGCGTGACGACCGGTCCGCCAAACACATGCGCGGTGCCCAGTTGTGCGATATACGCCTGCGCGACATCGCGCTGCTCGGCATTCACCGGGAACACCGCGGATCGATATTGCGTACCGTGATCCGGTCCCTGGTAATTCAGTTCGGTCGGATTGTGCGCCACCGAGAAGAAAATCTGCAGCAGGCGTCCATAAGTGATTTGTGTCGGGTCATACGTGATCTGCACAGATTCCGCATGGCCCGATTTTCCTTCGCTGACCGTTTCGTATTGCGCGGTACCTGCCGCGCCGCCGGTGTAACCGGAGGCGACTTGTTTGACGCCGCGCACGTGCTCGAACACGCCTTGCATGCCCCAGAAGCAGCCGCCGGCAAAGACGGCTGTCTCGGTATGTGCACCGGTCGCGATCAACGCCTTCTCGTCCTGGACCGGCAGCGGCAGCTTCACCGCCGGTTCGGCCGAACTCGCATTGTGCTGCGCGACAAGCGCGCCCAACGCCAGTGTGGCGATACCGGCAAACTTGGCGATCGACGCGCCTTTCCAGCGAGATATCGGTTTCATCATGCGCTTGTTTACGATAGTTTTACTCACGATCTTCAACCTCTCAGTGATGTAGGCATTCAACCGAACGTGAAGGAATACGCTTCGACGCCCGGATCCAAAAATTCGATAGAAAAGGTGTGGTCCTGGATGTTGCCGTTCGTGCTGCCGTTCGTGCTGCCGTTCGTGCTGCCATCGGGGCCACCAGTGCCCCCGGTTTGTCGCACCAACTGATACAGCCGTTGATCGCTGACCGTGCCCATGCCGGACGCGTCCACATCGCTGCCATGGGCATCGCCGGGTGCGACACCATCCACGCGGACCCGGAAGCGCACCGGCTTGCCGTCCGGACTTGGGCCCAGCACCAGATGCAGATCGCGCGAATGGAATCGATAGACGATCTGTCCGGACGCCGCCGCCAGCGTCGCGTGTTCCGCGCCCACGCGCCATGGGCCGATCAGACCCCACTGGTTCAACGCAGGCTGCGACGGAGCAGCATACGTATGCAGCGTGTCCTCGGTTTCACCGCCAGGGGACGCGAAGTTCTCCGCGCGGGAGTAACCGATATACGTTTCCGGCGACTGCAAATCGCCATTGTCGGCGGCCGCCTCCACCCCCCCCACGCTGCCGCCCGGCAGGCCCGTCGCCATTTTCATCGCATCCGTGTGACCGGCTTCGGCGAGCAATTGCTGAATCACCTTCTCCGACGCCGAATAATCACCTTCACCGAAATGGTGGTAACGGATCCGCCCTTGCGCATCCACGACATAATGCGCAGGCCAGTATTCGTTGTTCAATGCGCGCCAGATCGCATAGTTGTTGTCGATCGCTACCGGATAATCGATGCCGAGGTCGTGCGTCGCCTTCTTCACATTATCGATATTGCGCTCGAATGCGAATTCCGGTGCGTGCACGCCGATGACGACGAGTCCCTGGTCCTTGTATTTTTCCGCCCATGCCTTGACGTAGGGCAACGAGCGCAGGCAGTTGATGCACGAATAGGTCCAGAAATCGATCAGTACGATTTTGCCGCGCAGGTTCGGTGCGGTAAGCGGCGGCGAATTCAGCCATTGCACCGCGCCATCGAGCGGCGGCAACATGCCTTCGACCGGCAACGCAGGTACCTGCGCCGGGATCGCCTGCGACACCCGCATCATTGCGCCCGATGCGGCCATCATCGCCCCGCCCGAC
>CAWUJR010000427.1:0-3790 GCA_963922375.1 uncultured Robbsia sp. | reverse complement strand
ACGCTTCGAACCCTCCCCATCGCCATCGTGTGATCGGCTAGCTGCGCCAAGGCGACCGCTCTGCGTCATAATAGGTGCATGATTACCGTCAACGTTGAACTTGGCGATCGCGCCTACCCGATTCGCATCGGCGCAGGTTTGATCGATCGCACCGATATCCTGCGACCTCATTTCAGCGGCTCGCTGATTGCGATCGTCACCAATTCCACCGTCGAACCGCTATATGGCGAACGGTTGCGCCATGCGCTGCGACCGTTGGGCATTCGCATCGAAACGATCGTGCTTCCCGATGGCGAAGCGCACAAGCATTGGGAAACGCTGAACCTGATCTACGATCGCTTGCTCGAGGTCCGTGCGGATCGGAAGACCACATTGGTGGCGCTCGGCGGCGGCGTCGTCGGCGACATGACCGGCTTCGCCGCGGCGACCTTCATGCGCGGCGTGCCGTTCGTGCAGATCCCGACGACACTGCTCGCGCAAGTCGATTCGTCGGTGGGCGGCAAGACCGGTATCAATCATCCGCGTGGCAAGAACATGATCGGCGCGTTTTATCAGCCGCAGGCGGTGATCGCCGATACCGCCGTGTTGCAGACCTTGCCGCCGCGCGAATTGGCTGCCGGCATCGCCGAAGTCATCAAGACAGCGGCGGTGGCGGACGTCGCATTCTTCGATTGGGTCGAAGCGAATGCCGCCGCGTTGTCCGCTTGCGACCAGGCGGCGTTGGGCGAAGCGGTCCGGCGCTCCTGTGAGGTCAAAGCGCGTGTGGTGGCCGCCGATGAAAGAGAAGGGGGGCTGCGCGCGATCTTGAATTTCGGCCACACCTTCGGTCATGCGATTGAGTCGGGCCTCGGGTACGGCGTCTGGCTGCATGGCGAAGCGGTGGGCTGCGGAATGATCATGGCCGGCGACTTGTCGGTGCGACTGGGTTTTCTGAACGCCGACGAACTGTCCCGCCTGCGGGCGGTGGTGCACGCCGCGCATCTGCCAGATCTCGCACCGGGCCTGGGTGCAGACCGTTACATCGATTTGATGATGGGCGACAAAAAGACCGAAAGCGGCGAGATCAAGTTTGTGCTGCTCAAAGGCTTGGGCGCTGCGGTGCTGACATCGGTACCGGATGACACGCTCCGGCAGACGCTTGCAGCCACATGCGCGGATCCCGCGCAGCCGGTATTGCCGGGTTCTTCCACCTTGTCGCCGGCCGCATCGGCGACGACCTGACTGGCGGCATCCTTTGGACAGCCGTCGGCATCCAGACTTGCACGGAGAATGTGTGACAACGACGCGCCTGGATTCCTCCCGCCCCCGCTCGCTCGGCGACGTGGCACCCATACCGCAAGCGATGCCGGATGACTTGCCGATCGACTCTTTCGAGTCGGGCCTCGCGCCGTATGCTTGCCATTCCGCGCAGTCGAGAGGGCGCCGATTTGCGGAACCCGACCCGGTCGCTCGTAGCCAATTTCAGCGCGATCGCGATCGCATTGTCCATTCGACCGCCTTCCGCCGGTTGGAGTACAAGACCCAGGTTTTCGTCAATCACGAAGGCGATCTGTTTCGCACCCGCCTTACCCACAGCCTCGAAGTGGCACAGATCGCGCGATCGGTGGCGCGCAGCTTGCGGCTGAACGAGGACTTGGTCGAAGCCATTTCGCTGGCGCACGATCTCGGTCATACGCCTTTTGGTCATGCAGGCCAGGATGCGCTGAATGCCTGCATGAAAGACTATGGCGGTTTCGAGCACAATCTGCAGAGCCTCGCGGTCGTCGACGCGTTGGAAGAACGCTATGCACCGTTCGACGGCTTGAACCTGTGTTACGAGACCCGCGAAGGCATTCTGAAGCATTGCTCGCGCGAAAACGCTCGGCAGCTCGGTGAACTGGGTCGGCGGTTCCTCGACGGCGGCCAGCCGTCGCTGGAAGCCCAATTGGCGAATCTTGCCGATGAGATTGCCTACAATAATCACGACATTGACGATGGCTTGCGTTCTGGATTGCTGACGATCGAACAGCTCGACGAAGTCGAGATCTGGCATACGCATTATTACGCAGCGAAGGCCCGATACGGCGATCTACCCGGCCGACGATTGATACACGAAACGGTGCGATCGATGATCAATACCTTGATCGTCGATTTGACGACCGAAACGGCGGCGCGTCTGAAGGCCTCGGGTGTCGACAGCGTTGATGCGGTGCGTCGCTCACCGCCATTGGTCGGAAGCAGCCCTGAGATATCTCGTCAGGCAAGGCAGTTGAAGCAGTTCTTGTTTTCCCGGTTGTATCGCCATTATCAAGTCATGCGAATGGCCAGCAAGGCGCAGCGCGTGATCACGGGCATGTTCAACGCGTTTATCGACGACCCGCGATTGCTGCCACCTGCGTATCAAGCGCCGGCGCAGGTAAGCGTCCCAGCGCAAGCATCGATGCAGACACGCGCCCCAGGAGCGGATACAGGATCTGAAGCTGAATCGGATGCTGCACCGAATGGTGAGCTGAATCGAGGACGGCCTGCGACGTCACAGCCGCGGCTGATTGCGCACTATATCGCGGGGATGACCGACCGCTATGCGCAAAAGGAATACCGGCGATTATTCGTGCTGGACGACGAGTCTTTCTGACGCCCGCTCAGAATCGATAGCCGATATTCAAATAGGTCACGATCGGGTTCAATTGCATTTTGGTCTGACTTCGTGAGGAGACGACGCCCGGCAGCGTCGATTTCGGCGTCGTCAGCGTCAGTGTCCGGCTGACCGGGATAAACGACACCGACAGCCCTGCGTACCAGCGCTTCGTGATCGCATAGTGGATGCCGGCGTTCAGGACCGGTGCCAAGCCTTTGTTGACGGAGACATCCGTGTCGCCGCCAAGCCGGTCACGAAACGCGTCGTTGGTGATCTTGCCATCGGTGAACCAGATATACGATGCGCCCGCGCCGACGAACGGCCGGAATCGTGCGTTAGCTGTCCCAAAATAATATTTGAGCAACAGCGTCGGACTCCACATCCGGGCCGACCCGATATGGCCGTATTGCGACGCCGACCCTGCGCCATCGATCGAGAACCGTGGCGGCAGCCCCGCGACGAGTTCGGTCGCGATGTGATCGGTGACGAAATAGGTTGCGGTCAGCCCTACGGTATTCGCGACGCTCACTTTCGAGCTGATGCTGTTATCGGAAAAGCTGCGGGTGCCAAGCACCGTGTTCGCGGTGGTCTGCATCGGGCCGCTGCTGACTTGTGGCGCGAGACGCAGCCATCCTGCACCGACGACTAAGTCACCGGCGCTTTGCGCATGCGCTGTGCCGCCGGCTGCGTAGAGCAGCGTTGCCAACGACAGCGTACGGAGCGCTCGCGACATCGGAGCGGACGGATCGGTCAGGTTCGAGTAACGCATGCGTATGCTCCGGGACAAGATATATTCAGGTATACGAACGATTATCGAGGCGACACGCGGCGACTGCGATTATTAAGATAGATTAAGTTGTCGCTTAACTGCTGCCGCAACGCTTGTCGATACAGAAGTGGGGGGGCGGTACATCGCCTCCATCGCCTCCATCGCCTCCATCGCCTCCATCGCCCCCATCGCTCGGATTGCACTCATCGCGCGGACTGCCCCCACTGCGCCCGCAGTGCGCCGATGGCGGCACGCGTCGGGCGTGACTGCGCATACAATCGCTGTCACCACACACCCTTTTCCCTCGACCTGCATGGCGCGACTCGCACGTTTATATGTTCCCGGCATGCCGCAGCATGCGATTCTGGAGGCGCGCGACGGCGAGCGGCTGTTTCGCGACGACG
>CAWUJR010000426.1:0-3795 GCA_963922375.1 uncultured Robbsia sp. | reverse complement strand
CGCCCCTGCCACTGCGCCTGCCAGTGCCACCGTGGCCCCCGTGACCGCATCGGCGCCGCTCTCCGACGCCGACGCACTCGTACAGCGAGGCGCGTATCTGGCGCGTGCCGGCGACTGCATCGCTTGTCACATGGCCAAAGGTGGAAAACCATTTGCCGGCGGGTTGCCGATTGCCACACCGATCGGCACGATCTACTCGACCAACATCACGCCGTCGACGACGCACGGGATCGGCAACTACACCGAAGCACAATTCGCCGCCGCACTGCGCGAAGGCAAGCGTGCCGACGGTGCGCAGTTGTATCCGGCGATGCCTTATACGTCGTACGCGAAGTTGAACGACGACGACGTGAAAGCGCTGTATGCGTACTTCATGCACGGTGTCGCGCCGGTCGATGACCCTGCACCGAAGACGGCGCTGCCGTTCCCGTTCAACATCCGGATGTCGATGGCCGGCTGGAATCTACTATTCCTCGACAGCAAGCCTTATCAGGCGGACCCGTCGAAGAACGCCGAATGGAATCGCGGCGCGTATCTGGTCGAAGGTCTTGCTCATTGCAGCACCTGCCATACGCCGCGCAATTTCCTGATGGCTGAAGAAACGTCGAAAGCGTTGTCGGGCGGCGCGGTGGGCACCTGGTTCTCGCCAAACATCACGTCCGACGCCACCAGCGGCCTGGGCAACTGGACGCAAGCCGACATCGCGAAGTATCTGCGTACCGGCTTCATCCCGGGCAAGGCCCAAGCGGCCGGGCCGATGGCAGAAGCGATCGAGCACAGCTTCAGTCATCTCAGCGACAGCGATCTGCAAGCCATTGCCGCGTACATCAAGACCGTCGCACCGGTCCACGATGCGGTGGATACGCAAGCACCGGATACCTGGGGCGCACCGTTGAAAACGGCCGACGATGTCCGCGGTCAAGCATGGCCCGACGATGCGAACAAGCTGAACGGCGCGCAGTTGTACGACGCGAATTGCGCAAGCTGTCACCAGGCGCATGGCGAAGGCAGTCCCGACGGCAGCCTGCCCTCGTTGTTCCATAACACGGCGTTGGGTCATGCAAACACCGATAATCTGGTGATGGCGATCCTGCAAGGCGTTCAACATGCACCGGGGACCACTACCGTCGACATGCCCGCCTTCGGCAAGTCGCTCACCGACGAGCAAGTGGCCACGCTGGGCAACTTCCTCGTGCAGCAATACGGCAATCCGACCGCCAAAGTCACGGTTGAACAGGTCGCGACGCTTCGTGCTGGCGGCAAGCCCTCGCCGTTGCTGACGATTGCGCGCGTCGGCATGGGCGTGGCGGCATTGATCATCGTGCTGCTGCTCGGCTGGGCATTGAAACGTCGGAGAGCGGCATGACCGCACGACTTCGGGAGCAGCCGTCAAAGCGGCCGCCCGAAGTAAGCCGTGTCACTCAGGCAATGGGCCGCCGCGCCCCTGCCCCGTCCAATCGATGGCAGACCACCGTCGTCGGCAGCACGCTGTTGCTGGGAATCTGCGCGGTGCCGACGTCGGCGTTCGCGCAAAGTAGCCTGACGCTGTACGGCGTGGTCGACGAGGGCATGGTGTACGCGAGCAATCAGAAAGGGCATTCGAATCTGTACATGCTGCAAGGCATGCTGAATTCGTCACGCTGGGGCCTGATCGGCAGCGAGCCGTTGTCGTCGAGCGCAAAGGCTATCTTAAGCTGGAAGCGGGGTTCAATCCGAGCAACGGCGCGCAGGCTTCTACGGGCGTCGAATTCAATCGGCAAGCGTGGGTCGGATTGACAGACAAGCGCCTGGGGACCCTGCAACTCGGTCGGCAGTACAGCCCGTGGTGGACGTTCTTCAACGGTCTGGGACCGGTGCCGTCGCTCACCGGCGCAAGCGGCGCACATGCCGGGGACATCGATGGCCTGGACACGACCATCCGTGTCAACAATTCGGTGGTCTACACGTCGCCGACCATCGCAGGCGTCACGGCCAGCGCTCAATACGGCTTCGGCGGCGTTCCTGGTAGTTTGGAGAGTGGCAGCGAATACAGCGGCGCGATCAGTTATGCCGGCGGCCCGTTGACAATCGCGGCGGCTTATCTGCGGTACAACAACACACAGAACAGCGACGGTTTCAACACGTCCACCGCGACCTCGGTGGGCGTATCGTCGCTCAATACCGGCTATATCACCGCGCACGATGTCGCCCACGCAGGCGTGCTCGCGAACTATACGATCGGTAACGTGTTGTTGGGTGCGTCCTATACGAATGTCGCATATCGTCCCAACGCCGATTCGCTCTTTCACGACACCGCGATATTCAATATCTGTGGTGGCTTCGCCCGGTTCATGCCGATGCCGAATGTGTTTTTCGCTGCCGGCTATAGCTATACGACGGCGTCCGAAGCGAACGGCGTGCACGATTCGGCCAGTTACCATCAGGTCGCTTTGATGGAATCCTACGATTTCTCAAAGCAAACGGTGCTGTATTTCGTGGAAAGCTGGCAGCATGCCAACGGACAGACGTTGGGCGCTGACGGAGCCGGGGACATCCTCGATGCCACCGCGTCGATCGGCGACTCGCAGAACAGTACGCCTTCTTCCGGACGCAATCAACTGATGGCCGGGGTCGGATTGTCGGTCAAGTTTTGAGCGAATGCGAGCGCGCTGAGTATGGGCTCGCGAGTACGCCGGACGGCACCTCGGACCACTCGTCGGCAACCCGAAAAATGGCTCGTTGTCTGTACGCCGTACCGCCCTATTACGGACCGGACAGATGCCTGAGAGTGACGATCAACGCCTGTCGGACGCTGTCACGAAAATGACCCGCGCCGGGCAGTACGATGGATTTTTTCGTCCACCCTCGCGAGTCGCCATGTCCCAAATCACCTCTGCACCCCGGGCCGCCGCGGATGCATCGATGCGCAAGCTCGGCCTCGGTGCGTTCGCGATTCTCATAGCGGTCGGCGCCGCGTACGTCGTGCAACACGTCGCGACCGACCTCGCGCCTGTGCGCCAGGCTTCGGTTCTTCCTTACATATTGCTCGGCATCGCGCTGCTGATCGCGCTCGGCTTCGAATTCGTCAACGGTTTTCACGACACGGCCAACGCCGTCGCCACAGTCATCTACACCCGCTCGCTGGCCCCGACTGTCGCGGTGATGTGGTCCGGGGCATGGAATTTCCTCGGCGTACTGGCCTCGAGCGGTGCCGTCGCATTCGGGATTCTGCAACTGCTCCCGGTCGAACTGATCTTGCAAGTAGGTTCCAGTGCCGGCTTCGCGATGGTCTTCGCGTTGCTGATCGCGGCGATCATCTGGAATCTGGCCACCTGGTATCTCGGGCTGCCATCGTCCAGTTCGCACACGTTGATCGGTTCGATCATCGGTGTCGGCCTAATGAATCAACTGATGATGGGATCGAGCGGCACCACCGGCGTGGATTGGAATCAGGCGGTAGGCGTGGGCAAATCGCTGTTGTTCTCGCCGTTGATCGGTTTTCTGCTTGCCGGCTTCGTGCTGATGATCTTGAAAGCGGTCGTCCGCATTCCTGCGCTGTACAAAGAACCGGACACGTTGCGTCCGCCGCTATGGATCCGCACGCTGATGATCCTGACCTGCACCGGTGTCTCGTTCGCCCATGGATCGAATGACGGACAGAAAGGCATGGGATTGATCATGCTGATCCTGATTGGCACCGTTCCAACTGCCTATGCGCTGAACAAGGCCGTCACGCCGGAGATGACGCAGACCTTCGTCGCGGCATCTCACAGCGCATCGGCGACGTTCGCCCATTACGCCGGCGCAGGGGCAGGG
>CAWUJR010000425.1:0-3804 GCA_963922375.1 uncultured Robbsia sp. | reverse complement strand
CGACGAGCCTGCGGGTCACGACGGCGGGGGACCGGCGGACGCACCAAGCGCGACAGCAGCAGGGACAGCGACAGCGAAGGCCGATGGCCAGAAAACGGGTGCTGCCAACATCGATGCAAGCCGCAACGCGCTGCTTCAACGGGACGACGATAATGTCGATATGAGCGACACGATGCTCGGGCGAAGTCGTGGCGAACGCAGCGCGATCACGGTGCTGGTCGTTGAAGACGAAGAAACGGTGCGAATGCTGATCGGAGAAGTATTAGCCGATCTCGGTTTCCGCATTATCGAGGCGGCCGATGGCGCGACCGGACTGAACATACTGCAGTCCCCCACGCGGATCGATTTATTGATCACAGACGTCGGATTGCCTGGCGGCATCAATGGGCGCCAGGTTGCCGATGCAGGCCGGGTGCTGCGCCCCGGGCTGAAGTCCATTTTCGTGACCGGTTACGCGGAGCAGAAGGTACTTGGCAACCATCAACTCGAGCCTGGCATGCATCTGCTTACCAAGCCATTCGCGATCCCCGAACTCGCGAAGCTGATCCATTCGCTCGTCGCGCCCGCGCACGATGCAGCCGACGATCGTGCGGAGCAGCCCTCATAGGCAATTTGATCGTCGCGCGTTAGCATTTGCGGCCAAAAAGACCATTCGATACACTCAATCGTCGGTAGATCGCGCGGTCGGCAGCTCCCCCCTGCGCGCGCTCGAAACTTCAGGACGTTATGTTGAACAAGCAAAAGGCCCTGGGCCATAAAACCGTCGCGGCCGCCGCAGCCGAGGAGATTCGACGGCGCATCTTGTCGGGCGAATTGAGCGAAGGCGCACCGCTGCGGCAAGAAGCATTCGCAACGGAGTTCGGCGTCAGCCGTATCCCGATTCGCGAGGCGCTGTTGCAATTGGAAGCAGAAGGTCTCGTTCGAAGCCTGCCGCATCGGGGCGCTGTGGTATCGGCATTGTCGGAGAGTGAAATCAGCGAACTGTTCGAATTGCGCGCCTTACTCGAACCGCGCTTGCTCAAATTGTCGGTGAAGCATTTGAGCGACCACGATTTCGACACGCTGGACCACATCAGACGCCAATATAGCGAAGAGTTGAAAGCTGGCAACCCGGCGCGCTGGGGCGAGCTCAATACACAGCTTCATCTGCTGCTGCTTTCGCGCGCAAGCCAGCCGCAAACCATGCAGATCGTGTTCACCTTGCTGCAACAGACGGACCGCTATACGCGCCTGCAATTGGCGCTGACGCGGGAGAATTCGTCACGGGCCGAGGAAGAGCACGCCGAGCTGATCCGCCTCTGCCGCGCCCAGGAAGCGGCCAAAGCCGCCGCACTGCTTGAGGGCCATATCAAGCACGCGGGGAAGTCGCTCGCCACATTCGTCAAAGCGCAACGCACCGCACCTCAGCAGTCGCTGACGTTCTCCGCTGGCTGAGCGCCTCAACCCGCATGCGCGTCGGCCACCTGCGGACCACTTGGCTGCACCTGCGGACGGGCCACGTGCCGGCTGACACTTATTTCAAGAAGTTGTCCTTGATCAAGCTGACCACGTCGCTCCCTCTGCCGCTGAGCACCGCCTTGGCCGAATACAGCGCCGTGCCAAACACCTGTGCAGCGGCCACGGTCGGCGGCATGACCAATTCCATCCGATCCGTCGTGACATCGAGCAATGCCGGACCCGGATGCGCGAGCCACGCGCTCACCGCATTTTCCAGCGCCTCGGCGCTTTCGACACGACGTCCATAGATACCCATCACTTCGGCGACCATCGAGAAATTCGGATTCTTCAGCTCCGTGTAGGCGTCCAGCAGGCCTTCGACTTTCTGCTCGAGTTCAACAAACCCCAATGTCCCATTGTTGAATACCGCGATTTTGATCGCAATGTTCTCCTGAACGGCGGTGATCAAATCGCCCAATAACATCGTCAACCCGCCATCGCCGCAAAGGGCGATCACCTGCCGGTCGGGAAACGCTTTCTTCGCTCCCAATGCCTGCGGCATCGCGTTGGCCATCGTCCCGTGTGTCAGACTGACCAGCGTGCGACGTCGCCCGGTCGCGCGCGTATGGCGCAACACCCAGACCATCGGCGAGCCGCCGTCGGCCGTGAAGATGGCATCGTCATCCGCGTGCTTATCGATCAGTGCGGTCAGATACTGCGGATGAATTGCACCGCCCCGACCCACTTTCGCGCGCTCGTTCAAATGCGCCTTCGTCTTGTCGAACCGTTTCACACAATCGTCCAGGAACTTGCGCTCGGTGCGCTCGGCCAGGCGCGGCAACAACGCATCCAGGGTGTGCCGCACGTCCCCCACCACACCGATTTCCACCGGATGCCGGCGTCCCAAGTGACTAGGATCGATGTCGATCTGGACGATACGCGCTTTCTCCGGATAAAACTGGCGCCAGGCGAAATCGCAGCCCAGCAGCAGCAACGTGTCGCATTCGGACACCGCGTGGTAGCCGGATTCGATGCCGAATACCCCGGTCATGCCAACGTTATACGGATTGTCGTATTCGACAAAGTCTTTCGCGCGCGAGGTATGCGCGAACGGCGCTTTCAAGCGCTCGGCGAGCGCGACGATCTGATCGTGCGCGCCGTCGCACCCCGAGCCGCCATAGATCGCGACTTTTTTGCCGCTATTGAGCACCGCCGCAATACGATCCAGTTCGGCATCGCTCGGGCGCGTGACGGGTTGCGGCAGGTGGACCGCAAAGTCCGGTTCGTCCGGCGCGGGTTCTTTCGACACATCCACCGGCAAGATGATCACCGCGACGCCCCGCTTCGTGAGCGCCGCTTGCGCCGCCATCGCAGTGACACGACGGGCCTGCGCGGCGGTCCGGACCTCCTGACAGAACACGCTGCAGGTGTCATAGATCGGCTTGAAGTCGACTTCCTGCGGGAAATCGAATCCCAATTCGTCGCGTGTCACCTGACTGGCGATCAGCACGACCGGCGAGCGGTTGCGATGCGCTTCGTACAGGCCGTTGACGAAATGCAGACTGCCAGGCCCGCACGACCCTGCGCACAACGTCAGGCGATTCGCGACCATCGCCTCTGCGCCTGCCGCGAACCCACCCACTTCTTCGTGCCGGACGTGTACCCAGTCGATGTCGCTGCGCCTTATCGCATCGGTGATGTAATTCAATGTGTCTCCGGGCACGCCCCAGCAATGCTTTGCGCCGGCAAGCTGAAGGGTTTCGATCACCACGTCGGCGACAAGTTTTGCGTTGGACTTTCCCATGCTTTGCTCCATCTGGTTGAGTAGCGTCTGAATGACGTGTGACCGACGGCCGGACCAACGTCAGGAGCGTTCACACAAGACGCCCCCGCTCATCAGACTACCGTATTATTGCCGTGGCAGTGGGAACGCGAAATGCGCTTAAAAACGAAGCGGCGAGGTCATTTGCCGGCCTTGTGCCCCGTCAACATGTAAATACTTGCGATACGGCGTGCGCGGGGCCGCTATCATGGCGGCTTCACTTACGGTGCAGAATAGAGGTGGCATTGATCGACCGTACTCCACGGGCCTTGAGGAGCAGCCAATGAACGAGTCCATCCGCAGCCCCGACCTGGATGTGGGGACCGACAGCTCGTCCAGCCTGATTCAAGCGTACCTGCGCGGTGAATTGACCCCGGACGAGGAGGCGGCGCTGCGCGAGCGATTACAGCGCGAGCCGTTGTTGCGTCAGGAGCTGGCGACGATGCGCACTGCTGCCGATATGGCACAGAAACGGCGCTGGGCTCAGGCACCGGATACCGCGTTGCTGGCGCACCCGTCGTCCCGCGACTCGGCCGTCGAAGAGG
>CAWUJR010000424.1:0-3806 GCA_963922375.1 uncultured Robbsia sp. | reverse complement strand
GCGGCGGGCGCATCGGGTGCGGGGCCCACGCGCTGACCTTTGTGCGTCGCCTTGCTCACCGCATGTGCTGCACCGGAAGGGCTCACCGGACGGCTCGGTTGGATAGCTTGCCCGGATGCCTAGACTGGATGGCGGACGCCATTGCAATGATTCGACCGCCAGATTCGGCTGCCCTCGGCCGCCTCTCATGCGAGGCTTCGCTCAACGGCCTGAGCCAATCCACCCGATCGCTTTACTCCAGCTTCATCCGCTGGAGTTTGTTATAAAGCGTCTTCGGACTGATCCCCAGCATCGTCGCGGCTCGATGACGGGTGCCGCCGACGGCGTCCAGTGTGGCGCGAATCAACAACTCTTCGACATCCGCGAGCGGCATGCCGACGGCGATCTCGACGCTGCCTGGACGCACGGTTCGCTTGGTTCCGTGGCTGACCTCGATCAGATCCAGTGCCTCGATGACACTGTCCGACTGCCGGTAGGCCGTTTCGACCGCTTCGCGCAACTCGTGCACGTTGCCGGGCCATTCATACCCGCTGAGCCCCCGCAATGCCGATGGGGCCAGACGTTTCGCGCCTGCTTCACCGTCGCGCTCGTTCAGTTGTTCCACGAAGTATTGGGCAAGCAGATCGACGTCTTCCGGCCTTTCGCGTAGCGCTGGCACGGGCAACAACACCGAATCCACCAACCGGTACAGGTCGTCGCGCAGGCGTCCTTCGCCGAGCGCTTGCGTCGGATCCTCGCTGGTCGAAACGATCAGGCGAAAGTCGATCGGGATATCGTGGGTGCCGCCCATGCGCCGGAACGTATGGCTCTCCAGCGCTGCCACCAGCATGCGTTGCTGCTCCAGCGGCAATTGCGTGATTTCATCGAGAAACAGCGTCCCGCCGGTCGCCCGCTCGAATGCGCCCACCGAGCGACCTTCGCCAAGCGATGCATGCATCGGCGGCATCGCACTGCGTTCCTGGCCGAACAGCAACCCGGACGATGGGCGGTTCTCCGATTGACGGCAATCGAACGTGATGAACGACGCCTTACGCCGGCGGCTGCAATGATGGATCGCGCGTGCGACCGTCTCCTTACCGCTTCCGGCTTCGCCGACGATCATGACCTGGCCTTCGCTTTGCGCGAGGCGCTCGACTTCGTCATATACACGCTGCATCACTTGCGAGCGTCCGATCAAAGGGCCGAAGCGCCCCAGATGACGGAGCATCGCTTTCAACGCCTGCACTTCTTCTGTCAGTTCATAAGGGCGCGGAATACGCGCCAGCAAACTGCGCAGGCGGGGAATGCTGATCGGCTTCAGTAAATAGTCCCAGATGCCGTGACGCAGCCCTTCGATCGCGCTTTCGACGGTCGCATTGCCGGTCATGACGATGACCGGCACGGTACCGTCCGGCGGTTGCATCGGCAGGCTGGGAAGCAGATCCAGCCCTTTGCCGTCTGGAAGGTTCAAATCAATGAGCACCACGTCCGGAATGAAACGCTCCAGCGCGCGGCGGGCGTCCGCCAGCGTCGCGGCGGTGTCGACGGAGAAACCGTCGGCATCCAGAATCGCGGCCAGGCCGGACAGGCTATTGGGGTCGTCTTCGACGATCAGGGCATGGGGCATGGCACCAGACTATTCGGACCGCACAACCGCACCGCGGTTGCTGTCGACCCTGACGGTCGATGTTCTGGAAAAGGATGTCATGAAGACCCCTCGGTTAGGAAACCATAAAACGAAGCGCATCCACGATGTGGACGACACCATCGAGATAGCAAAGCATAAGGCATGCCATCACCGACACCACACGACATCGTCTCTCAAAGCCGCGCGAAAGGGCCTAGCCGCGCGCTGCGCAATCGGAAAGACAGCGTTCCTGTGTCGGTAAAAGGGATGACATTGCGGTAATTTTTGCCTTCGAAACGGTGATTGTCCAGGCGTTATCGCACACGTCGGGCAAAGATTGCCATCAACGTTACCTTTTTTCACAGTCGTGTCGGTAGGAAAGGGGACATTTGCCGCGTATCGGGCATAAAAAACCGCTGCAAGCCCATGGTGGGCCTGCAGCGGTTTTGGCGACAGATCGCGCGGACGCCGAAGCGAGGGCGGATCTAATGTCGAATGTGACAGCGCTGAGCTGCGATGGTGCGACTGTCTTGTGACTGCCGCCGCAGTAACGCCGTGATTAAGCGCGGCTGCGGTACTCGCCGGTGCGGGTGTCGATTTCGATCTTGTCACCTTGTGCGCAGAACAGCGGCACGGAAATTTCTTTCCCGGTGGCAATCTTCGCAGGCTTCAACACCTTGCCGGACGACGTGTCGCCCTTCACAGCCGGTTCCGTGTACGTGATTTCGCGAATCACGGTGGTCGGCAGTTCAACGGAGATGGCTTTGTCGTTGTAGAACACGACTTCGCACGCCATGCCGTCTTCGAGATAGAACAGCGCGTCGCCCATGTTCTCGTTGTCGACGTCGTACTGGTTGTAGTCGGCGTCCATGAATACATACATCGGATCGGCGAAGTACGAGTAGGTCACTTCCCGGCGCTCGAGCACGACGACTTCGAATTTGTCGTCCGCCTTGTAGACCGATTCCAGCGGCGCATCGGTCAGCAGGTTCTTGAACTTCATCTTCACGACCGCCGAGTTACGGCCGGACTTGTTGTATTCGGCCTTCAGGATAACCATCGGGTCGTTGCCGATCATCACGACGTTACCGGTGCGGAGTTCTTGTGCAGTCTTCATAAAATAGGTCCTGTGCAAATGGCCCGGCACCGAGCAAACGCCCGTGTCCGATACCTCTGCTCATCTGGGGCATCAATCTTGTGGCAAACCGTTCATTTTAACCGACTTTTCGCCAGACCGGCCAGATTCGCTGCGAGCGATCCAGGTTTGCGCAACACGTCCACCCACTGCGGCGCGTAGCGCATCAACGTTTCATGATGCTGTTGGAAGTCGGGCCAATCTGGTGTCCCTACGCCGTTCCACGCGCGCCAGAAGCGGGTCACCGCTGCCTGTGCCGGTTCCGGCAGGTCGCTCGCGTAGTGCCGGAGCATCGCATCCAGCTTGTCCAGATGCACATCGTCCGATTGCGGGTAAATTTGCCACACACTCGGACGTTCTGCCCATTGCGCCCGGACGAACGATTCCTCACCACGAACGAAATTCAGATCTGCGAGCCAGAGCAGGCGGTCATAGGTGGGTTGATCGACGAACGGGATCGATACTGCGCTGAGGCGACCCTTGCGTTCGGCGCGCATGGCGGGAAAGTCGTCCTGCCCGAAATAGCGCCCCACCTGTGCGGAAATGCGTCCTTCAGGTATCAGCAGCAAGATGGGTATGTCGCTGTCGGCCCATTGCGGCAGCAACGCGTCGAGCGCGGGATTCTCATAGCCGAACAGGGTTATCACCCGTGTGTCGTGCGACGGGGATGGCAGGCCAAGGCGCTGCCAGACAGCCGTCTGCGCGGCGGGATCGTGCCAAAACGCAGCGCGCTGCGCATCCAGATCGCGTTCGCGCAGCAGCCCGCCGGTGCCCTTTCCGACACCCGGAAAAAAGAAGGTTTTTTCCAATGGCAGGCGAGGGTGTCGAGAACGACCGAGATGGCAATCCCGCACCCAGTCTTCTGCGCTCAGATAGTCAAGATTGATCCATGCCGGCGCGCGGCCGTGCGCTGCAAGTGCCGCCATTGCGCGCAGGTAAAAGTCGGGCAGCTCGCAAGCGAATGCTTCGATGACGACGTCGGCCGCATCCCGCTCTGGCGCCGGTTTCGGGGCATCGGCAAGGGCATCGTCAGGGGCGTGAGAGGCATCGCCATCGCCGTCGGAT
>CAWUJR010000423.1:0-3809 GCA_963922375.1 uncultured Robbsia sp. | reverse complement strand
CCGTCCGGCGGCGCGCGGTGAGAAGCGCACCGGTACGCGCGTCACCGCCCAACCGGATCCGCGCTACTTCGATTCCCCTGGTCTGCCGCTGGCCGAATTGCAACGCTTGTTACGCTCGAAAGCGGTGCTGCTGGCAGGCGTCGAAGTCGAATTGCTGATCGAGAAGACCGGCGAGCGTCAGTTGTGGCAGTACGAAGACGGCTTGCGTGGCTATCTGACCGAAGGCCTGGCCGGCAATGAGCCGCTGGTGCCGTTGTTCGAGGGCGAGCGTTTCGCCGACCCGGCGCGTAGCGGCGAAGAAAACTTCGCGCCCGGCGAAGGCGCCGCCTGGGTGGTGGCCTGGACCGAAGAGGGCGGACTGCTGCGCGAATCGTATGTGAATCTGATTCCCACGCCAGCCCACGGGACCCACGAATCGGGTCTGCGCGATGGCCTGTTCCAGGCGGTGCGCAATTTCATTGAACTGCATAGCTTGTTGCCGAAGGGCGTGAAGCTGCTCGCGGACGATGTGTTCTCGCGCGTGTCTTACGTGTTGTCGGCGAAGGTGCTGGATCCGCAGTTCCAGGGGCAGATCAAAGAGCGTTTGAATAGCCGTGATGCGGTCAAGCTGGTGTCGGCGTTCACGCGCCCGGCACTGGAGTTGTGGCTCAATCAGCACGTCGAACATGGCCGCAAACTGGCCGATCTGGTGATCAAGCAAGCCCAGGCGCGTACGCGTGCCGGCCAGAAGATCGAGAAGCGCAAGAGTTCGGGCGTGGCCGTATTGCCGGGCAAACTAACCGATTGCGAGTCGACGGATGTGTCGCGCAACGAGCTGTTCCTGGTCGAGGGCGATTCCGCCGGCGGTTCCGCCAAAATGGGCCGCGACAAGGAATTCCAGGCGATCCTGCCGTTGCGCGGCAAGGTGTTGAACACCTGGGAAACGGAACGCGATCGTTTGTTCGGCAACAACGAAGTGCACGATATCTCAGTGGCGATCGGTGTCGATCCGCATGGTCCGAACGACACTGTCGATCTGTCGGGTTTGCGCTACGGCAAAATCTGCATCCTGTCCGATGCCGATGTTGACGGTTCCCACATTCAGGTGCTGCTGTTGACGTTGTTCTTCCGGCATTTCCCGCAACTGATCGACCGACTGAACGTGTATATCGCCCGTCCGCCGCTGTTCCGCGTGGACGCGCCGGCTCGCGGCAAGCGTCCGGCGCAGAAGCTCTATGCACTGGATGAAAGCGAACTCGAATCGATACTCGACAAGCTGCGCAAAGATGGCGTTCGCGACACGCAATGGAGCATCAGTCGCTTCAAAGGCCTGGGCGAAATGAGCGCCGAGCAACTGTGGGATACGACAATGAACCCGGATACGCGCCGTCTGGCACCGGTGTCGCTGGGCGAATTCGACTTCGATGCGACAGTGAACATGATGACGATGCTGATGGGCAAAGGCGAGGCGGCCGCCCGCCGTACCTGGCTCGAAGAGAAGGGCAATCAGGTCGAAGCGGATATCTGATCTGCCGGTAGACAACGCCAGCAGACGACGCTAGCAGAGAACGTAAAGAGACTGTGATGGAACAAACCACAATTGCGATGACGCCGCCTTCGGATGGCGAATCGCTGACCCTCGGGATGTATGCGGAACGCGCGTACCTCGATTACGCGGTATCGGTCGTCAAGGGCCGGGCATTACCCGATGTCTGCGATGGCCAAAAACCGGTGCAGCGCCGCATTCTGTATGCGATGAGCGAGATGGGCCTTGCGTCAGATGCGAAGCCGGTGAAATCCGCGCGGGTGGTCGGCGATGTGCTGGGCAAATATCACCCGCACGGCGACCAATCCGCGTACGACGCATTGGTGCGCCTCGCGCAGAGCTTTTCGATGCGCTATCCGTTGATCGACGGACAGGGCAATTTTGGATCGCGCGATGGTGACGGCGCCGCCGCGATGCGTTACACCGAAGCGCGCCTGACGCCGATCGCTCGCCTGCTGCTCGATGAAATCGATATGGGCACCGTCGATTTCATGCCGAATTACGATGGCTCGTTCGAAGAGCCACGGCTGTTGCCGGCGCGCTTGCCGTTCGTGCTGTTGAATGGCGCGTCCGGCATTGCAGTGGGTCTGGCGACCGAAATCCCGTCGCACAACCTGCGCGAAACGGCCGCGGCGGCGGTCGAACTGATCCGGCACCCGAACACCGATCTGGAAGCGTTGCTCGCGTTGATGCCGGGTCCAGATTTCCCGGGCGGTGGCCAGATCATCTCGAGCCCGGCGGAGATTGCCGCAGCGTACGAGAACGGCCGTGGCTCGTTGAAGGTGCGTGCACGCTGGAAGATCGAAGAACTGGCGCGTGGGCAGTGGAATCTGGTCGTCACCGAATTGCCGCCGAACACGTCCGGTCAAAAGGTGCTCGAGGAAATCGAAGACCTGACGAATCCGAAAATCAAACTCGGCAAGAAGGCGTTGACCCCGGATCAGTTGCAGAGCAAGCAGACGATCCTCGGCATGCTGGACGCGGTGCGCGACGAGTCGGGGAAGGAAGCGGCCGTGCGGCTGGTGTTCGAGCCCAAGTCCAGTCGCATCGATCAGACCGAGTTCGTCAACACGCTGCTCGCGCATACCAGCATGGAATCGAATGCGGCGATCAATCTGGTGATGGTGGGTGCAGACGGGCGGCCGCGGCAGAAGTCGCTGCGCGATATTTTGAGCGAATGGATCGGCTTCCGGCATCAGACGTTGACGCGTCGCACGCAACATCGACTGGGCAAGGTCAACGACCGGATTCATATCCTCGAAGGCCGCCTGATCGTTTTCCTGAACATCGACGAGGTGATCCGGATCATCCGCGAGTCGGACGAGCCGAAATCGGCATTGATCGATGCGTTCAAACTGTCGGATCGGCAGGCCGAGGACATTCTCGAAATCCGCTTGCGGCAACTGGCGCGGCTGGAAGCGATCAAGCTCGAAAAGGAATTGAGCGAATTGCGCGACGAACGTGAAAAGCTCGAAGGACTGCTGGCGAGCGAGTCGGCGATGAAGCGGCTGATGATCCGCGAGATCGAGGCCGATGCGAAGCAGTTCGGCGACGATCGGCGCACCTTGATTCAGCATGAGAAGCGTGCGACCGCCGAGGCACGCGTGGCCGATGAGCCGGTCACGGTGATCGTCTCCGTGCGGGGGTGGGTGCGTACGCAGAAGGGTCATGGCGTGGAGACCGGCAATCTGAACTTCAAGGCCGGCGATGCGCTGTACGGTGCGTTCGAGTGCCGGACCACCGATGCGTTGATTGCTTGGGGCAGCAACGGTCGCGTCTATTCGACGCCGGTAGCGGGGCTGCCGGGCGGCCGCGGCGATGGGGTACCGGTGACATCGCTGGTCGACCTGGAATCGGGCTCGCATCTGCTGCATTACTACGCGGCACCGGCCGATCGGCCATTGCTGCTGTCCACCAGCGCGGGCTTTGGCTTTGTCGCGAAACTGGGCGATCTGGTCAGCCGCAACCGCAGCGGCAAATCGTTCATGACGGTCGAGGGGGACGCCGTACCGCTGATGCCGACGCCGGTGATCGCCGGCGCCACGCAGATTGCCTGCCTGGCCAGCGATGGTCGGCTACTGGTTTTCGGTATCGACGAAATCAAGACGATGACCGGTGGCGGCAAGGGCGTCACGCTGATGGCACTGGACGATCGCCAGACGTTGCTGCAAAGCGTGGCGATGGGCCCGGCAGGATTGGTGCTGATGGGCGATCGGGGGGGCAAGGCATCTGAGCTGGTCCTCGCCCGTGCGGCGCTGGAACCGCATCTGGGCAAGCGCGGGCG
>CAWUJR010000422.1:0-3818 GCA_963922375.1 uncultured Robbsia sp. | reverse complement strand
GATCGCCCGGCTGCGCGCGCTCGGCCCAGCGGCTGCCCGGACCGTCGCCGTGGATGACGAATTCGATATCCAGTTCGTTTGCTGCGGCATCGTAGCGGCGAGGCGTGTAGTCGCGGGCGATCGGCCGCTCGGCCTCGTTGTCGATGCGCTTTTTCAGATCGCTCAGATCCGGCATGACGGGGATCCGTTCGCCGTCCCGGGGAAGGAAGATCTTGATGTGATCGTCGAATGCAGCGGAGTGAAAGCCGCGCAGATCGTCGCCGGTCAGCGTAATCCGAACGATCTGTTCGGCGATGCGCTGTGTGCGCGCGACGGTGAGCAGGCGGCGCACCAGTTCGTGGCGCACGCGTTGGCTCGTATAGTCGGGCGCTGCGGCAGCTACATCAGCGGAGGAAGCGGCGGAAAAAGCAGCAGAAGCAGCAGAAGAAGCGACAGCAGAAGCAGCAGAAGAAGCGGCGGAGGCAGAAGCAGACGCGGCGTGATTCGCCGATGTCGATGGGTAAGAAGCGGTCATGTTGTCGAAATCTCCTGTCATTGGGACTGTGCGATCGCGTGGGCGGCCTTTTCCAGTTCGATCGCGACGCGTTCAGCGCGAGCGTCGTCCCAATCGGTGCCCGAAGCGAGCAATGCGCGTTTCAGTTGTTCCATCGCCTGCGCGACGCGTGGCGGCAATGCTTCGCGTGCGCGTATCCGGGCGACCCTGTCCATGCGGGCGAACGCGAGTTGAATCGGCCCGTCGTGATCGGCGATGTATTGACGGCCGATATCGGTCAGCACATAGCGCCGCTTTCCGGTGTCTGTGCTCGTGTCGGCGGTGGTGAATTCCTGTTCTTCGAGCATTGTCAGCGTCGGGTAGATCACGCCGGCGCTCGGCGAATAGGCCCCCCCACAACGCGCTTCGATGCACCTGATCAGCTCATAGCCATGTCGCGCCGTGTCCGCCAAGAGCGCAAGGATCACGAGCGGCAGCTCTCCGCGTCCCAGCACGCGGCCTTCGCCTCCGCGCTCACGCCGACCTTCACTGTGCCCTTCACCGCGGGCTTCACCGTGACCTTCGCCGCAACGTTCACCCCGGACACCGCTGTGGTGTGCGATACGGGCACCGCGTCGTCGAGGGTTGAGTTGGGCAGGGGCGGCTGAGAACGCTGCCGCCGCCCGGAGACCGATGTCATCCCGGTCTCTGGCGACCGTCTCAGTTGTATCGTCCGGCCCACGGCCAAATGGGCGTCGTCCCAAACGATCGTGTTTCATTGCATTATAGATATATCGTTAAGAGTAAGTTAAAGATATATCGATAAAGATCATGTTGTCAATGTGGGCATCCGGTTGGACGGTGCCGGACAAAAGCCGCTAGACTGACGTCCTGCGGGGTCCGTCGTAGACGGAGATGCTCCGGCAACCACCTTTTCTAGAGTGAAGTCGCATGTTTCAGCACGTCGACGCTTACGGGGGCGACCCGATTCTCTCCATGATGGAGACCTTCCACCACGATCCGCGCGAGAACAAAGTCAATTTGTCCGTCGGGCTGTACTACGATGCCGAAGGTCGTATCCCGCAGCTCGAAAGCGTGCAGGAAGCGCAGAAGCAGTTGGATGCGCATCCGGCACCGCAGGTGTATCTGCCGATGGAAGGGCTGGCAGGCTACCGTACCGGCGTGCAGAAGCTGGTGTTTGGCGCCGACAGTCAGGCGCTGGCCGAAGGGCGGGTCGCGACGATCCAGTCGGTCGGCGGATCGGGCGCATTGAAGGTGGGCGCGGACTTCCTGCGCCGCTATTTTCCCGACAGCCAGATGTGGGTCAGCGATCCGACCTGGGACAATCACGTCGTGCTGTTCACCGCTGCCGGCTTCAAGGTCAATGCCTACCCGTATTACGATCCGGCGACCGGCGGTTTGCGCTTCGATGCGATGCTCGCGACACTGGCGGCACTGCCGGCGAAGAGCATCGTACTGCTGCATCCTTGCTGCCATAACCCGACGGGTGTCGATCTGACCCGCGAGCAATGGACGAAAGTGATCGAGGTATTGCGCGCGCGCAATGTGATCGCTTTCCTGGACATGGCATATCAAGGTTTCGGCGACGGCATCGAAGAGGACGCCTGGCCGGTTCGTGCAATGGCTGCCGCAGGCGTGCCAATGCTGGTGGCGTCGTCGTTCTCGAAGAATCTGTCGCTCTACGGCGAACGCGTCGGGAGCCTGTCCGCGGTTTGTGAAACGCCGGAGGCCGCCGAAGCGGTGCTGGGCCAGATGAAGGCCGGCGTACGGGCAATCTATTCGAGTCCGCCGCGACATGGCGGCACGTTGGTATCGACCGTATTGAACGATACGGCGCTGCGTGATCGCTGGTTTCGGGAAGTCGAGCCGATGCGTACGCGCATCCGCAGCATGCGCCGGCGTTTACACGACGGCATGGCCGCGCGTGTGCCGAATCGGGACTTCTCGTACTTTTTGACGCAGCGTGGGATGTTCAGCTACACGGGTTTGACGGCCGATGAGGTGGATCGTTTGCGAGAAGAGGATGCGATCTATCTGATCCGCTCGGGCCGCATGTGTGTCGCGGGTCTGAGCGAACACAACGTGGACCACGTCGCGCAGGCGTTTGCCCGCGTGTTGAGCGCGCGTCAGGACTGAGGCCAGGGCCGTTTGCCGCACTGCCGTCGTAATGGGGCAACAGGCAAGAAATACCGGATCGCGTCATGGGCTTGTCATTCGCGATCCTCAGTACTATATTAGGGATAACCCCTAGGTGATCGCACGGATCTTCCTTTGGGATCGTTCACTGATATAGAGACCACCATGACGGCTATCACGAAGTTCTTTTCGCGCGAAGAAGGGTTCCTGGCACGTAGCTGGGCAATTGTGCGTCGCGAATCCCAATTGGCGCTGCGTCAACATCTGGAAATCTGCCAGATTCTGGCCGAAGCGCTGGCGCACGGCGTCAAGCGCTGATCGATCGCGGACCGTATGGTCTGCGGCCCGCATGAAGTGACGGTCAGCTTGCGCTGAAAGCGGTTCGGGATCGCGTGAGCGTCGGGCAGAGAGGCGGGTGCGGTACAAAGAAAAAAGGCTTCCCATGTCGGAGGCCTTTTTATTACGCGAGCGCCGTCCCGGCGCAGCGTGTCGTGCATCGGTTCACTGGTAACGGGCGATCGCGATCGATTCGCGGCGATGGGCTGAAAAAAAGCGCGGCACTAGGCCGCGCCAATAACGGAGATCGGGGCAACGCCGACGATCTCTTCTCGCAGCGCCATTCTAGTTCACCCATTTTCACAATTCCGCAAAAAAACGTCGACCAGCGTCGCAATGGATCATTGCATCGCCGTACATAGTCGGACCAGACATGAGACGATTCGTGCTCTACGGAAACGGAGAAGACGATGAGTTGGCAGAACGTGGCGTTGTCCTGGTGGCTGAGAAGACGGATGAAGCAGTGGCGGCAAGGCCCGATCGATGTCGCTCAAGTCCGTAAACAAGTCGGCTCGATGTGGTTGTCTGCGCGGGTGCCGACAGGCTGGAAAATACGTGGCGTAGTCGGCAAACCCGGCAAACCGGGCTTTGGCGATCAGTCGGCACAGGTGGCCGGCGAGTGGATCGAGGTCGCATCGCCACGCCTGCAGCAGACGATATCCCGGACGGTTCTCTATTTGCATGGCGGCGGCTATTTCTTCTGTTCGCCGCGGACACATCGGTCGATTACCTGTGCGTTGGCGCGCTCGGCAATGGCGCGTGTGGCGGTGCCGGATTACCGGCTCGCGCCCGAGCATCCGGCACCCGCCGCGCTGGAAGATGCGCTGAGCGTGTACCGGCGCTTGCTCGACGA
>CAWUJR010000421.1:0-3833 GCA_963922375.1 uncultured Robbsia sp. | reverse complement strand
CGCCGTTGCGACGCCCGGTGGCGGCACCGGTCATGACTAGCCCCACCGCTGGGATCGCCGCTGCCCCGGTACTGGCGCGAGCTGCCACGTCGTCGAACGGCGACTGGGAATCGTTCTAACGCTATCGTGCGCCGGAGAGCGCCCGGGTACCGCCTCCGGCGTTTTTAACGTAAAACGCTCCACAGGTTCTCGCTCCACCGGAGGCCGCCCCCCTCTTCACGGAGGGGCGCGGTCGATTCGATCTCTGGCCGCTTCGCCGCCGATTCGATCACTGGCCTCTTGAGGGCGAGATTGATCATTTCTTGCGTCGCAGCATTTCTGCTTCGTGTAGCGAACCTGAATCCCGAGTTAAGCAGAAATTTGCTTGCAAAAGGCCTGACCGAATCGAAACAGGCAATCGCGCGGTCGAAATACGGCTGCTCCCACCCGTCCCGCAGGGTGAAACTGCTCGCCGTGGACTTGCAGACGGGCGTGTTCATCAGCAACAACGGTATCAGCGGACTGGCGCGACACCCATCAGCAAAGAAAGCATCGAAACGTCGGGGATCTCTGGCCAGCCCACTCCCCGTCTTGAGAGGCCGAATGGATCTGCCGCCACGGCCATCGTCGTCGCACTCGACCGGTTCTAACTTGAACAGCGCAACGGCGTTATTCAGGAATTGGTCAATACGGCGACTTTCCACGACGCGCGTGATCATCCTGTAAAGCCAGAGCAGCGCTTTAGCCAACGCCGCAGCCAAAACGCTCAGAACAACGCCGGATGCGGCGCTAAGCGCGCTGGTCACCGCAGTCAGCATGGAGAGACCTTTCGACTTGATCGTCTCCCACTGCGCTCGGCGAACAGCATCGAGAAAAAACGGCGTTTGCCCGGCCGGCTCGAACGAAGACGCATGCGAATGCAACTGAAATCGCTGATAAATCGCTTTGCCGATGGCGTAGCCGTCTTTTAACGCACCATACGAAGCACGATAGGGTGCGGGCGTGACCCTCATCACCCAATCCAAAGCAGTGCTCATGTAGCCGCGCACCTTTTTCCACGTCAAGTCCGAGAATGTCAAAAAGCTCTTTATTTTTTTCCACAACTCCGCGCAGTAACTGGTAATGATTTCCTTCAACTTTTCGTAAGGCCTTTCATACCAAGATTGGCTATTATCATTGACATGACACAGGCGGTCGGCCGCTCTCATTGTGTGGCTGGCTAGGCCAACGCCAGTCGTGATCGTAGCAGCAACGTGCGGCAAGATAGCGTGGGACACGACCACTGTCGAGGACTGTGCCACCGGTAACAGCGCCCCGATGCCGTCCAGCGCATCCGCCGCCAGGATGAGCGGATTCAGCGTCACCTTGAGATCGGAGAGCAACCACAGGATGTTGAATCTTGCTTCGCAGGATCTGTCCCAGTCCACCTCTTTACGATAGGAAATCGTGCCGTCCAAATAGCGATCCAGCGCGTCGAGGAGCCGCTCCACCAAGTTGCCGCTCACGGTGCAAAGTCTATCGAATTCTTGGCCCGTTTCTTTCAGATAGACCTTGAGCAGGCTCGCCCTCAGATCATCCGCTGCCCTGTATTGGGAAGAGATCCCAATGGTACGTTTTCTCGCCTCATAAAATGTTCGGTACGCCCTATCCACCGTGCGCCACTCGGTGTAACGCGCGCGGGCGGACGACGTCGCCTTGAACCAAGTCAGATAAAGCGGCAGTTCGACATCGCGATTCGCGTTGTCTTTCAGTTGGAATTCCTTTTGTACCTTCATTGTCTCCTCCTAATAAAATCGGCGGGATCAGCCTATCGTCAGCCTTTCCTTCCACGCCATTTCGATCAAACCGCTTGCCTGCTCTCTTCCGGGTTTCACGGAAAAACTGAATCCACTCGTTTTCAGGTAGTCCATGCAAGCCTCCCTGGCCGCGGCGAAATAATGCATCGCCTTTGCATACGACATATACGCCGCATCAGACAACGTATCGGGAAAGACGGCCTTGCTGAACAGGTCCCCGCACACACCGCTATTCATCACCAACATTGGGATGACCGGACTGATCCGGCAACCTTCATCAAAAAACGCGTTGAACTGCTCGGGCTGCATGACGATGCCGCCACCGCCGCCGGTGCTCGGCTGGAATCGCTGAGCGCCGGCGACACCCGCCCGTGGCGCTCGATCGAAATAATCGCTGGCTTGTTTCAAGAATCGACGGATGCGAATCTTTTCAATCGTTCGCTTAACGAACTTATAAAACCACATCAATGCGTCGCCGATGGGGACTATCAATGGCCCGATCATTGGCGCGCACAGACTGACCACGACACTGACGGTCGACACGACCGTGTCGACCGCTTCCTCGACAAGGCCTGTGCGCACGCCCCGCTCCATCGCCTCAATGGCACCGCCCAGATGGCCGGCACGACACTGAAACCCGCGCAGCAGAGATTGTCGATGCCAACGATGCTTCAATTCTCCCGCGATTTTGCCGATGCCCTTGATGGCTTCCCACCCCTCGGTCAGCGCATTGGGGAGACCTTTCGTAAAGCGCATCACATAATCGACAGCTGTTTTGACAATGTCGACGAGGCCGTCCCAGCTCGGATCGGTGAAAATTTCCCATTTCTTTTTGCAATCTTCGACAATGCTGTCGAGTACGTCGCGGAACATTTTTTCGACCGCTGCGCGCAGCTTCCTGAACCACGATGCACCGCGCACATTGCCGCATTTACTGGCCTCGGCATTGCCCTCCATGTGCGCTTCGATCATCGTGTCGCAAAACCCGCTTGCGGCGGTCGTGAAATGGGGTAGCAGATTCGCGTTTCGCACGGTTCCCACCGCCTGCGTGAGCGATGCGCCATTCGCAATGTGCTTTCCCACGGTCTGAACGACCATTAACGGATCAAGCTCGACCTCAACGCCGGAAAGGAGCCACAAGATGGCGAAGCGCACGTCGCTTTGAGGGTCGGACGTGATGGGCTTCAACGGCCCAAAGCGGTCCAGCCCCTTTTCCAGGCGTGCTATCAAGCCCTTGCTCGCTTTATTTCGAGGGCTGACCGTCCAGCCGCCTTCTTCTGTGCATAACATCGATAGCGCACCGCGTAGCGCCGCGATCACGTGCAGATCATGGCAAGCACGTTTGTTCGCGGACAAAAAATCCGCGTAGCAGGCATCTACTTTTTTAAGCCGCGTCGAGCGTAGTACCCTTGGTATCGAGGTTCGCTTGAGCCACTCGTCGAAGCTTGGAAACGGAACAATGCTGCCGGACTCGTCTCGAAGCTTCACATCGTGAACCGATCTCCCGTGTTGCTCGAGCCACTGCCCCATCCGGTTCGAGGGCGACGTCCATCCACTGCGCGCGACGCCGTTCGTTGCATCTTCCGGCGCACCAACGCGCGACGTATCCGAGTTATTCAACATCTTCGCTCTCCTTGACAGTACGCCGCCGAATGCGGCATTGACACACTACCGCTCCGCCCCTTCGGGATCCGCATGCAGCCCCAACATCGCGATGTAACGCTTCAACTCACCTTCGTCCTCCAGGATTTCACGCATCAGTTCGCTCAGCGACTTCGGTCCCCAGGAAATTGCTCGTCGGATCAGATACGGTGTCGGGCTATGCGGCTCGCAACGCTGCAAATAATCGGCAACCAATTTGAGAAGTGCGTACGCTTCGTCACGATTGCGGATCCGCTCAGGCGAATGTCGGTGAGATGGCGCAAGTGCTGAGGTGACTGTTATCGTGGCGTCTTCTTCAGCCAAGGTGCCGTTGTCTGGCGCGCTCGTGCCAGCCGCGCCTCCCGCTGCGGCCGTCTCAGCGGCATCGATGCCGTTTCGAGACAACGGCGCCGCTGC
>CAWUJR010000420.1:0-3836 GCA_963922375.1 uncultured Robbsia sp. | reverse complement strand
ATCAATGCCTCCGGCATTGCGCTCGCATTGGACCTGCTTGAACGGCTGGATCGGCTGCAAGCGCGCGACCATCACGACGGGCCGGTACGCTAGCCTCTCTTCACTGATTTCTTGTTCACCATGTCCGCCGCATCACATACACCGCTTAGCGAAACCTACAGTATCCGCATCGAGGGGCGCGTTCAGGGCGTCGGCTATCGCGCCGCCGCAGTGCGACAGGCGCACCTGCTTCGCGTAAGAGGATGGATTCGCAATGTCGACGACGGCAGCGTCGAAGGCATGATCCAGGGCACCGCCGACCAGATCGATTTGATGCTCGAATGGCTAAGACACGGGCCGCCGGGCGCGCGCGTGACGTCCGTCGACAGTCAGCGTGAATCCGACGACCGACGATTCGGTCATTTTGAACAACGATGAAAAAAATCCCTCTTCGATGACTCGATAGAGGGATACGGGTAATACGAATAAGTGCGCTACAGGGTGGACTACTGCCCGCCTTCGCGCGTCCAAATCGTAAAATTTACTCCAGTCAATATAAGTCAGGAAAATATTACCTTACCTGCGATTTAATGCGCACCGTTTGCTGGCGCCTGTTGTGCTGCTGCCTGCTGCTTCTCTTTTTTCTTTGCCATATGATGCCCAACAGCGCATCCACCCGCCGCGCCCAACAGTGCATGATGGCCGGCAACATGGCCGCCTACGCCGCCTACAGCCGCGCCCGATAAGCATCCGGCTTGCGCATCCACTGCGAGAAACGACAATCCAGCGATAAATGCAGTGGCGATGACACGTTTCATAGTCGATTCCTTTCGATTTCGGTGCTGCGTTGACAGCATTTTTTTGAACGATAAATTACCGTTGCGTCTATCCAATGCAGAAACCGTGCCTGTTTCAAAAGGGCGGTACGACATGATCGTTCGCACCGAAAATCAGAGAATTAGGTCGACGACCCGATCGACAGGAATGGCGAAAAGGAAACGGGCTACTACGCAAACATTCGCATTTGAATGTATATTAATAAGCGCTGTGGATGGCACGTCGTGGCGGCATCGATACGTGATCGTTCCAATGTGCGGTAAATGACATCCCGTCACTGGGATTGGGCGTTCAATGCGAGTGTTTGTGCGCACAATCCGGTGATGCGGCGGTGTGACAAAAGTGCACGGGGGAGTAGTGTCATGTACGACTTACCGAAAATTTCCGACTTTCTGCCCTCCCTTTCTGTCAGCGCCGGTTGCCACCAGCCTCTTTCTGAAACGCGTGAACGAATGCCCCTGACGCCCCTTACGCCTCTCACCGCTGAACAATCGTACGCCTTTGTGATGTCGCCCCGCCTGGGCGATTCGCTACTGTCGATGATCGTCGTCCACAATCTGGTCAGAAACGGGTTTCGCGTCAAGGTATTCGGCGCCCATATCGACGCGCTACGCGATTGGTTCCCCGGCATCGACATCGCGCCGGCGCTGAGCGCCGACGCGGCCCCCGCAGCGCTGCGGGCGTTCGATATCGTCTTGCATGCGTATCATGCCGACAAGGTGCTGCGGTCCGACGATCTCCATCCGAACGTTGTGGTGATGGACGACTGGCCGGTTTATCGGCAAGTGAAAAATATGGTCGAGATCCAGATGGACCTCTGCCGGACCCAATTCAATCTACCGGACGTGGTTCCCGAGAACGGCCTTGTCGTTCCGGCGCACTTGCGCTCGCGTGCCGCGATGCGGCGTATTGTCATCCACCCTATCGCGAGCGACGTCCAAAAAAGCTGGCGACCGATGCGCTTCGTCAAGCTGGCGAAACAACTCCGGTCACGCGGTTTCGAGCCTGAATTTCTGCTGCCGCCCGCGGCGCTGAAGGATTGGAAATGGCTGGAAACGCATGGCTTCCGGCCCAAGGCGTTAAATAATCTGAGCGATGTCGCCGCCTATGTGATCCAGTCCGGGTGGGTGATCGGCAACGATTCCGGCATTGGACATCTTGCGTCCAATGTCGGCGTGCCGACGGTGTCTTTGGCGATGCGTCCGAGCATTGCGCGCCGCTGGAAGCCAGGCTGGGCGCCGTCGCGTGCGGTCATAGCGCCGGCGGTGGTGCCCGGGCGGTTCTTGAAAGAGAAATCTTGGAAATACCTGCTTTCGACGGCTCGCGTGAGCGCGGCATTCGATCAGTTGCGCCACGATTGCGGTGTTCCGCGACTTGCGCAGGCACGCGGCGATTTCGACCCGCAGTCGCAAAACGATGCGGTCGCCGACGTTCGGCACGCGAGCTGAGCCGGCGCACGATACAGGCACCAGCACGTGGAATGACAACGCGATCGAATGATCGTACGAACGGTGCATGTCGACGTGACACCCTACAGCGTCACGTCAAGGCGGGCGATCGCGCTCGCGCAGTGGGATTCGAACAAGGCTCCCGGGCAGTATTCCGAATGCCTCGGTAACGAAGCGTGACTGCAGCGCATCGCACAATACGCAATAATAGACGCGAAAGCTTTCGATTCTTGCAACATCGCCGCGTCCACTGCCCCCTTTCAGAGTCAATGCAAACTGTATTCACCGTCCTCATCTTATTATTAGCTGTCGCTCTATCCGGCACTGCCGCACGACTCTTTCGCCTCCCGATTCCGCTGCCGCTGATCCAGATTGGCATTGGGTCGATGCTGGCATGGCATCGCCTCGGGCTGCACATCACCTTCGTCCCCGACGTCTTTTTGCTGCTTTTCATTCCGCCGCTGCTCTTCGCAGATGGTTGGCGGATGCCCAAACGCGAGCTGTTTCGTTACCGTCGCCCGATTCTCGCGCTCGCGCTCGGTCTCGTGTTCGTGACCGTCGGCGGTCTCGGCTACTTCTTGCACTGGATGATGCCGGTGATACCGTTGCCGGTCTGTTTCGCGCTGGCCGCCGTGCTCTCCCCGACCGATGCCGTGGCCCTATCGGGCATCGTGCCGCGGGGTCGGCTGCCGCTGCAATTGAAACACATTCTGGAAGGCGAGGCGCTGCTGAACGATGCGTCCGGTCTAGTGGCATTCAAGTTCGCGGTAGCGGCCACGCTGACCGGTACCTTCTCGTTCTGGCACGCATCGGTAAGCTTCGTGCTGATTGCCGCGGGGGGGCTGGCGCTCGGCGTGGCGCTGACCTGGCCATTCAATTGGCTGCGTCAGAAAATAGCGCGTCTGTCTGAAGATGACGATCCAGGTATCCAGATCATCCTGATCTTATTGCTGCCGTTTGCTGCCTATCTGCTGGCCGAGCACGTCGGCCTGTCCGGCATTCTGGCAGCGGTGGCAGCCGGCATGGCGATGAACTTCACGACCGATATGAGCACCGAAAGCGCGGCCACCCGGATGCGCGGGGCGAGCGTCTGGGCGATGATCGAGCTGATCTTCAACGGCTTCGTGTTCATTTTGCTGGGCCTGCAGTTTCCGTCGATCATCGGCAGCGCGCTGCTCGAAGCGCACCGGCTGCACAACGGCGAGATGTCGGCGATGATCGGGCATGTCCTGGCCGTTTTCGCCGTGATGTTCGTGTTACGCATGGTCTGGGTCTGGTTGCTGCGCTGGATTTCGAGCAGCCGCGTCGCGCGTATGGGCATGGAGAACGCGGTGCCGGGACTACGCATTTCGGCGATCACGTCGCTGGCAGGCGTGCGCGGCGCGGTGACGCTGGCAGGTGTACTGTCGATACCGTTGACAATGGGTGACGGCACGCCGTTTCCGGCGCGGGACATCGTCGTGTTCCTGGCCGCTGGGGTCATTATCTGCTCATTGGTCATCGCCACGATCGGCCTGCCGCTGGCCCTGGGTCGCGTCAAGGACCTGGGCGGCGAGCGCGAGCGCCGCGAAG
>CAWUJR010000419.1:0-3839 GCA_963922375.1 uncultured Robbsia sp. | reverse complement strand
CACCACAGTCCCGCCGCGACGATGGGTTTCAATCAACCCGTCGGCACGTAGCTTGTGCCAGGCGTTCATCACCGTACTCGGGCTGATTCGCATCGATTGTGCTAAATCGCGCACTGTGGGCAATTGAGCGCCGGGGGCCAAACCACCGGACGTAATCAGCGCTGACATCCCCGCCGCGATGCGGTCGGCTCTTGGCGAGTCCACCTGCCCCGCCAGCCACTGTGCGTCGATAGTGTGCTTCAACCTAGCTAACCCTCAGAAGAAAACGATGGTTTGTTCTTGGCGCATATTGTTACATACGTTGCATACCCTTGTTATCGGGAATTGGCAGATCGATTGCGTTTTTCAGCCGAGCGATCTGCGCAAGGCGACGAACGAGCCTTATGAAAAAATGATCGTACCTAATACAAAAACAATGTTTGTACGGCGTTGACACATAACTGATACTCCTTCCGTGTCCTATGACGCCGAACACCGCGGTTCAGCGCGCGTTGGCAGCCCACTCACAGAAGGAATGTATGCACGTTGATCATCTGATGGTGATTGCAGGGAGGAAACGATGAGCCAAGTACGACAGTTGGCATGGAAGCCGGCGGTTTTACGTAGCCTCCCGGTCAATGAATCGATCAAAACCTCGTCGCAACGGTTTGCCGCAGCGCGGCCGTTGCTACGCGGCGCGTTGCCGGTACTGATCCTGATTCTGTGGCAGGTCAGTTCGATCCACCCGGACGACTCCGGATTTTCATTGCCGTCTCCGCTTGCTGTCGTTCTCGGCTTTCACGAGCTTTGGCTGAGTCACGATATCCAATCGGCGATAGTCGCGTCGGTCGGACGCGCTGCATTGGGTTTCGCGCTGGGCCTGGTGATCGGCATGACCTTCGGTCTCGCCAATGGTTTGTCGCAGCTCAGTGAAGAACTGTTCGATTCGACTTTGCAGATTGTCCGCGTCATTCCTTTTATCGCGGTGGTGCCCTTGTTCGTTGTCTGGTTCGGCATCGGCGAGACCCTGAAATTGGTGTTGATCAGCCTGGCTTGCGTTTTTCCCGCCTATATCAATACCTATACGGCCGTGAGGCTCGTGGATCGCAAGTTGATTGAAGTGGGCAAGACTTTCGGCCTGCCGCGCGTCCAGGTCATCGCCAAGATCATCCTGCCCTCGGCCTTGCCGACGATCCTGGTCGGCGTGCGCTATGCGATGAGCACGGCACTGCTGGCCCTGATCGTTGCCGAGCAGGTCAACAGCAATGCCGGGATTGGCCATTTAATCTATGTCGCCTCCAATGCGCTGCGGATCGATCTGATCGTCGTAGGTATCGCCATTTACGCGATGTTGGGCATCGTCATCGACGTCGGCATGCGTCTCCTCGAACGGCGGACCTTGCCCTGGCTCGACCGAGGCGCCGCATGACGCGCAAACAATCTTCTTTCTCCGCCTTGTCTGCAAACGGTGCTGCTGCCGACGGTTATATGGCAACGGGGAAGTCGCGCTCGCCGGAATCGACCACTGGCCAAGTCGCGTCAAACCCTATGCGCCCGGATCGAGTGGTGGCACTGTCCGGCGTGGTGAAACGCTTCGGCGAGCGCATCGTTCTCAAAAACATTCATTTCTATCTGCAGCGCGGCGAATTCGTCGTGTTGCTTGGGGCGTCCGGCTCGGGCAAGACCACCTTGTTGCGGATTCTGTCATCGCTGGACACGGCGACGTCGGGTAAATTGGAAGTGGCGCAGAACCGCTCCATCGTTTTTCAGGAACCGCGCCTGATGCCTTTCCTGCGGGTCCGCGATAATGTGCGCTTCGGGCTGTCGGCCGCGCAGGGGCGCGCTGTCGATATCGAAGCGTCGCTGTTGGAGGTAGGGCTGACGCACCGCGCAGATGCCTGGCCTAAAAACCTGTCGGGTGGCGAGGCACAGCGAGTGGCCTTGGCGCGTGCGCTCGTCCGCGCGCCCGATCTGCTGCTCTTTGACGAACCATTTGCAGCGCTTGACGCATTGACACGGCTGCGCATGCAGGAGTTGGTGCTGCGGCTATGGCGTGAGCACCGGCCGGGCGTGCTGTTCATCACGCACGATGTCGACGAAGCCATTGCCCTTGCCGATCGCGTACTGGTGCTGCGAGACGGCGAGCTGGATGTCGACGTGACGCTGCCGGCCGAGCGTCCGCGCGATCGAACCACGGACGTTTTCCGCAAGACGCGCATCTTGTTGCTGCAACACCTGGGTGTCAGCGAATCCGTCTGAGCCTGTCGATCACTATATCAATCAAAAAATATGACGCATAACCTAACCGGTTCTCAGTGCGGCCGCGCGACCTGGTCAAAACTCGCTTTTTCCTTTGGTTTGACGGCGTCTCTTGCGTTGTACGCGGCGGCAAGCGGGGCCGCCGATACGGCTGTGCCAACCTCCCAAGCCGATTTACGTGGCGTCACGCTCGTCATCGGCGAACAGGGCTCGGATACACACCTGGGTTTCGTTAAATCGCATCTCTTCGATGACACGCCTTATCGGATCCGCTATGCGACGTTTCAAAGTCCTACAGCAACGCTTACAGCCTTGGCGGCCGGCAAGATCGATCTCGCCAATAATCTGTCTCAATGGACGCTTACACAGGGGGCTGCGGCGGCGACCACCCCATGGACCCGGATCAACGTGCCGTATCGCACGGTGCTGGTGACGGGGCCGGACCCTGCGGCGAAGTTGGACCGTTTCGTCATCGTCGCTTCGCGCGCCTCTGGTATCACCGACATACATCAGTCCAAGGGCAAACGTTGGGGATATGTGCCGGGCGCGGCACCGAACCTGGTCGCCAACGCGGTAATGCATCAACTGGGCTGGTCGCCGAGCGATGTGGAGCCAGTTGCCGTGGACGGATCGAATCAGGCTCTGGCGCTTGAAACGGGTCGCGTCGATGTCATCTTCAACGTGATCGACAACGCTGCCGGCGCCATTCAGCACGGGGCCAAGCTGCTGGGGACGGCACAGGAATACGGTCTGACAATCTACACCGGTTATCAGGCAAACAGCAAAGCGATCGCCGACCCGCTGAAGGGGCGCGCCATAGGGGACTTCGTGCATCGGCTGGTGCTCTATCACGATTGGCTTGTCTCACATCCAAGAGAGGCTCAGCAAGCGTTGGTCGAAGGCTTGCACGAGACGCCTGCGCAAGCCGCTGCAGTATATGAACATGCTCGTCTGGTGCCGATCCCGCCCGCAGAGGTGGCCGCGTATTCGCAAAAAATTGCTGACTTCGCCTTGGAGACCGGACTGATACATCAGCATGTGGATGCCGCGGCGTTGCTGGAAGATAAGTATGGGAAAGACATCGCCGAGACGTTAAAAGCCGTACATTTCCAAGCTCATCTCCAGGCTTCGTATCATTGAGGTCCGCCATGTCGACACATGCTTTGCTCGATCTTCAGGATGCGCCAAAGCTGGATCCTTTGGAAAGGGCCGCGGCGGTCGGCCTGTACCCCGACCGCCTGATGCAGATCGTGCACGATATCGCGGCCTTCGGCACCCGCTGCGCCGGTTCCGAGGCGGAGGCCAGAGCGGCCGTCTATGTGCGGGATCGACTTCTGGGCTGGGGCATCAAGGCGGACATCGCGGTATTCGATGCTTATATTCATGCACCTAAGCCAGCGACGGTTCTGATTAACGATGGTGCTGCGACAGTCATGCAAGCAGGTGGCGTTTCGTTTTCCGCCGGCACCCCGGATACCGGGATCGAGGCGGCACTCGCCGATCTCCGGGCCGACGAGTCGCCGCTCGGCAAGATCGCGCTGGTCGATGGATTGACGCACCATGACGTTTGCGTCAACGTGCATGCGCGAGGGGCCATCGGC
>CAWUJR010000418.1:0-3859 GCA_963922375.1 uncultured Robbsia sp. | reverse complement strand
GGCACCCAACTCCGGCTCGGGGCGTGCCGGGGCAAGTGGTTCACCGTCGACGCCCTGCCCCGGCGTGTCGGCCGGGTAGTGCAAATCGGCCCGCGTTCGCGGCAGATATTGCGGATATTCGCGCTGAATGAAGTCGAGCAAGCCTTCGCGGACCTTACATCGCAGATCCCAGTTCAATGGTGAATCGGGGGAACTGACAAGCGCGCGCAATTGCATCGCTCGTTCGTTCGCATCGCATACCTGCAGCACCTGTACCCGTCGGTCCCACTCGCTCGCCGATTCGCATAACCGGACCAGCTCCTCGCGCAATGGCGCCATCGGCATCCGGAAATCGACCCAGATGAAGACGCTGCCGATGATCTGCGCGCTGCTGCGTGTCCAATTCTGAAAAGAATTTTCGATAAACCATTGCAGCGGCACGATCAACCGGCGTTCGTCCCAGATCCGCACGGCGATGTAGGTCCCGGTGATCGCTTCGACGCGTCCCCACTCGCCTTGGATAACGACGACATCGTCGATACGCACCGGCTGCGAAATCGCAATCTGCAAGCCGGCGATCAGATTGCCGAGCACCGGGCGCGCGGCAATACCGGCGACCAAGCCTGCTACGCCCGCGGACGCCAACAAACTGGCACCGATCTGCCGGACATCGGGGATCGTCATCAACATCGCACCGACGCCGATGACGATCACCACCGCCATCATGCAGCGCGCCAGTACATGCACCTTCGTATGCAACGCGCGGGTGCGCAGATTATCCGACGTATCCAGGGGATGGAGCGTGACCACGCCCTCGACGAATGCTTGCACGACGCGCACTGCCAGCCAGGTGACACCGGCGATCAGAACTAGGACCGATAGATGTCGTAGCGGACTGATAAACGGCAGATCGTCCGATGTGTTCCACCAGACGAGGTCCAACAGCACGACCGTTACCGTCAGTTGGAGCGGGCGGTCGACGAATCGCACCAACATGCCCACGGTCAAATACGATCGGGTGAGCCGGCGCAAGACGGCCAGCACGACACGGTGGCCGATCACCGCGACCAACAACATGACCAGCGTCAGCGCCGCCACGCCGAGCCAGGACGTGAGCGGTGCGTCGGTAATGCGCACCAGGATATCGAATCGTTTCATCTGTCTGCGAGTGAAGAGATCCGCGCTTTGTCAAAAGACGTCAGGAGACGTCAGGCACCGTCAGGAATGGTCCGGCACCGAAGATGAGTCAGGAGTGGCTCGCGGCCGACGCCGCGGTGCCAGAGGCAGCCGCACCCGCGTGCTGGGCATTCCACGCCTGCTCTTGCGTCGCCAATGCGGTGATCGCATCCTTTTCGGCATACCGCTTCGCGAAATCCTGCGCGGTCATACCCAGCTGGTTCTTGATCGTCGGATCGGCGCCTTGCGACACCAGCAGGTCGATCGTCGAGACGTGCCCCGCACGTGCGGCCATCATCATCGGCGTGGTGCCATTCGGCGATCCCGCGTCGATATAAGCGGACGCGTCCAGCAGCATCTTGACGATGTCGTCGTCGCCGGAGCTTGCCGCGTAGTGCAACGGCGTCCATCCCTTCTTGTTGACTTCCGCCCCTTTCGCGATCAACGCCTGCACCAACGGCGCATCCTGCTCGATGGCCGCAAGCATCATCGCGTTTTCCCCGGCCTTATCTTCCTTTTGCAGGTCGATGCGCTTGTCGTTCATCAGAATCAACGCGACATCGTTCGATTTTTCGCGCGCGGCGATCACGAGCAGCGGAATGCCTTGATCGTCCACGGCGTTCGGATCCACACCCTTCGTCAGCATTTTACGGACGGCCGAAACGTCGTTGAACTTGACCGCCTTGATCATCGTATCGAGCGGCGCTGCCACCGCGTCGACCGATATGCCGACCAAACCTAGCGCGATGCAGGCGCTCGCCAATAGCCGCGAAAGCGCGGCAAACCCCGATGCGCGTCGCGGCGCGCGTGGCGATAGAGGGAGAGACTGCGCGGGCCGTGGCTGCAGAAGCGCATTTTGCAGCGGCGTGTTCGCAACGCGGTCCGAGCCGGCATGCATTGCGGTGGAATCGTTCTGAAAGAAGCTTTTGATCATCTGCATAAAGTCCCGCGAAAAAGGAAGAAAACGGCGCGACATGCCACGGCGCGCGTTGGAATGATCCACGAAGCGTCAGACGACAGCGGCCGCGCAGGCAAAGAGTCGGAAGAAATTGTCGGTCGTCGTCCGCCCGAGCGATGCAGGCGTTTGAGCGCGTAGTGCGGCAACGAAATGTCCGACATCGGCAACGTACGCAGGTTCATTCGTTTTTCCGCGATACGGTACAGGGGCCAGATACGGCGAGTCCGTTTCGATCAACAGACGATCGGCCGGGACCTGCCGGGCGACGTCCTGCAGTGCAGCGGCGCTTTTGAACGTGACGATGCCGGAGAGCGAGATATGAAAATTGAGTGCCAGCGCAGCCTGCGCGACCTCCCAACTCTCGGTGAAGCAATGCATGACGCCGCCGACCTCGTTTGCGCGTTCCTCACGCATGATCTGCAGCGTATCTTCCGCCGACGAGCGTGTGTGAATGATCAGCGGCTTGCCGGTCGCGCGCGACGCCCGAATGTGCGTGCGAAAGCGCTCGCGTTGCCACGCCATCTCCTCGAGGGTACGTCCCTCCAGTCGATAGTAATCGAGGCCGGTCTCGCCGATCGCGACCACTTTCGGATGGGCGGCCAGCGCGACCAACTGATCGACATCGGGCTCCTGCACGTCTTCGTGATCCGGATGCACGCCGACCGAGGCGAAAACGTTGTCGTACGCTTCGGCCACCGCGATCACCTGCGGCAACGACTCCAGATCGACGCTCACGCAAAGGGCATGCGTGACTTGCCGCTCGTGCATGCGGGCAAGCAGCTCGGGAAGCCGCTCCTCGAGCCCTTTGAAATTGATATGACAGTGCGAATCGACAAACACGGCTGCTTCTCCTCAGAGCCTGCGGCCCACGATAACCAAATCCCGCTCAATGCCGTCAAGCGATGCCACGCGCGGCAAACGGCCCCAATCGTCGAAACCGTATGCGCGAAACAGCGCGAGACTCGGTTCATTATGGCCGAAGACGAAGCCGAGCACGGTCTTGACACCCAAACCCGGGGCGGCCGCCAACGCCTTTTCGAGGAAAGCACGGCCCAAACCGCGTCCACGCGCCGCCGCATCCAGATAAATGCTGACCTCGACCGTGGCCGCATACGCGGGACGGCCGTAAAAGTCCGAGAAACTGAGCCAGCCCAGCAACTTGCCCGTGTCAGCCTCGTCCGCGATGTCCGCTTCGACCACCCATAACGGTCGGTGTTGCGGCGAATGGGCGTCGAACCACGCGCGGCGGCTTTCGACCGGCACAGGATTCAAGTCGGCGGTCACCATCCGCGATGCGACGGTGGAGTTGTAGATCTCGACGATAGCGGGCAGGTCGTCGAGGACGGCATCCCGAAAACGGTATGTCATGATGTGCTAGCAAGAGAGAAGTCGGTCGGCCCGGCATCAGATGCCTTGTCGGCCGACGGGATGAGATGTGAAACAGTGAAATCCGGCGTGTGAATTCATCGATGGTTGCTGCGTCAGCCGGCAAATAATTCGCGATAGCGCGAGAACAGCGCTTCGAACACGAGCCGCGCGTTCAATGGATGATTCTCGGTCGCGCGCTGCCGAATGAGTTCTTGCTGCATCCGTGTCATCGCCAGCGCATCGGAGGCCGCCGCACAGCGTGCAATGGCCTCCGCCTGCTCCGGATAATAGCGCACGGTCCCGCTCAGTTTGACGCTGAGCAGATCGTACAGCCAGCGTTGCACCCAGCCGAAAACAACCGGCACCGCACTTTTTTGC